>CACXEB010000204.1 GCA_902766515.1 uncultured Eubacteriales bacterium | reverse complement strand
CCACGGCTTGATGTCCTGGCCGCCTTCGATGACCTGGCTGATCAGGTCATACCGGCCGTAGATCCACTGGGAGCCGTCCGCGCTGGGGCGCAGGCCGCCGTAGTAGGTCTGGAAGATGTGCAGGTTCTTGGTGGAGAACAGGGTCAGCTGCGTTTCGTTGACGCCGGCATCCAGCTGGGGCTGCGCCCAGTCGAGATAGGCCTGGATTTCCGCCTTCAGCGCCAGCAGGGTGGGCAGGTATTCCGCATGCACGCCGCGGGGCGCGTTCAGGCTGATTTCACCGGCCACAAACGGATGGTCGGCGTCCAGCGTGCCGTCAAACGCCGCTTCGGACCAGCCCAGGATGGTTTTCAGGATGTCGATGCGGCCGGCGTCGTTCTTGACCTTGGCATACTCCAGGCCGTCGATGGGGTTGATGCCGCTCACCGCGTCCGGGTTTTCCGGATCCCAGACCAGGTAGGGCATCACAGACTGGAAGGCGCCGCCGGAAACGAGGGTGTTGCCGCCCATTTCCGCCGCCTTTTCGATCAGCAGCACGGTGCTGCCGTCCTGAGCGGCCTGTGCGGCGGCCATCATGCCCGCGCCGCCGGCGCCGACGATGACCACGTCATAGGTCAGCTCGATGTCCGCCTGGGCCTCGTGCTTCACGGTCGCGGCCTTGAAGGCGTCCAGGTTGGTGCAGCCGGCCGCTTCCGCCGCCGCATTCACCGCCGTGCGCAGCGCCCGGCTGGAGAAGGTCGCGCCCGATACCGCGTCCACACCCGAGCCGTTCGCGGCGATCATGTCCGCGATCATCGGCGCGAAGGCAATGTCGCCCACGTGCGCGGTTTCGGTGGACTTGACCACTTCGATGGCGGTCAGGGCCGCGTCGGAGAAGGTCACCGCGAAGGTGCTGTCGCCGTTGTAGCCGGCCGCAGACACTTCATAGGTACCGGGGGTGAAAGCCAGCGCCGCGTCGTTGGCGGCAGCTGCTTCGCCGCGGGCCTGCGCCAGCGCCTTTTCGACCGCTTCCTTCACACCGTTCGAGGACAGGGTCGCGCCCGCGATGGCGTCCACATCCGCGTCCGCACGGCCGATCAGCGATTCGCTGTACACCGGGAACACGTTGTTCTGGCCAAACGGGACTTCCCCCGCGCCTTCGATCTCAATGGCCGTGATGGCGTTTTCATCCACCGTCACCGTCACCTTGATCGCTTCCGGCGTGTCCACATAGCCGGCGGCAGTTCCCACGTACGTGCCCGGGGTGAACGGGCCGTCCGCGTGCGCCACAGCCAGCATACCGAACGCCATGCTGACCGCCAGCAACAGGGAGAGCAGTTTTTTCATGATACATTCCTCCTTTTTTCGTCATCAATACTCCTGCAAAAGGGCAGAAGCACAGTACTGCCTTGATTGTAAGAGGTAAACACCGTTAAGTCAAGAGCGGTGGGACGGTCACGCGCACGCCTTTCCGGGAATCGTTCTGTACCATCAGGCGTTTTTATTCCGAAAATTTATTTTTCAATTTCGGTAACCAATCAGCCGGATAACACATGCCGGCAAATGCTGGACAAGCGGCCGTGGCAGGCATATAATACAGGTATGGAAACCGGACGCGCCAAACAGGAATCAGGAGGAAACAGCGTATGAAAACCAATGTACCGCCGATGGGCTGGAACAGCTGGAATACCTTCGGGGGAGACATCTCCGACCGGCTGATCGTGGAGACGGCCCGCGCCATGAAGGAAAAGGGCTACCTGGAAAAAGGCTATGAATACATCGTGATCGACGACACCTGGAGCCTGCGCCAGCGGGACGCGGACGGGCGCCTGGTGCCGGACCCGGAGAAGTTTCCGCGCGGGATGAAAGCCCTGGCGGATGACCTGCACGCCCTGGGCTTCAAATTCGGCATGTATTCCTGCGCCGGCGTCATGACCTGCGCGGGCTATCCTTCCTCCTACGACCACGAGTTCACGGACGCCCGGACCTTCGCGGACTGGGGCGTGGATTACCTGAAGTACGATTTCTGCAATTTTCCCGCCAACGCCAACGGGATGAACCGGTACGCCACCATGAGCATGGCCCTGAAGGCGACGGGACGCGACATCCTGTTCGCCGCCTGCAACTGGGGCACGGACGAGCCCTGGAAGTGGATGAAATCCATCGGGGCGCACATGTACCGTTCCACCGGGGACATCCAGGACAACTTTGCTTCCTTCACGGGCATCGTCAAATCCCAGCTCGACCATTTCTGCATGAGCGGTCCGCACTGCTTCAACGATATGGACATGCTGACCGTGGGGATGTTCGGCAAGGGCAACGTCGCCGTGGGCGAAGCCTGCACCCTGGAGGAATACAGGACCCAGTTCGCCCTCTGGTGCATGATGGGCGCGCCGCTGATGCTGGGCGGGGACGTGCGGGCCATGGACGCCGGATGCGAGGCGCTGCTGCTCAATCCGGATCTCCTGCGCATCAATCAGGACGCCGAGTGCCGCCCCCCGCAGATCGTCTACCGGGGCCGGATCGTCCACATCGGCTTTGATCCGGATTCCGGCTGGTGGCACGAATATCCCGACTGCGGCTTGACCCTGTTCCGGCACCTGAGCGACCGGGAGTTCGCCATCGGCTATTTCAACTTCGCGCCGAAATCCGGCGAGGTCCCCTTCATCTTCGCAGATGCCGGCCTGCCGTACGGCAGCGGCGTCGCCCTGCGCCTGAAGGACGCCATGACCGGGGAGGACCTGGGGCCGCACCGGGACTACTACCACCTGACCGTCGAAGGCCACGGCTGCCGCGTCCTGCTGGCGCGGATGGAAGAGGCGTGACCGTCCCCGGTCCTGACCAATACCGCCGAAGGGGGTGAGCGCATGGAACGGCAGGAGGCGCTGGCGGCCTACGCGCGGGCGGCCAGCCTGGAGCGGGAGCAGTACCTGTACCAGCGGGCGCTGAAGCAGGCCGGCGGCGAAGCCCACGGCATGACCGCCGCGGAGCGGGACCGCTTTGTCCGCAGCGAGGCGTTTTCCAACGCGCTGTACCAGCAGAAACGGCGGGACAAGATCTACCAGGCCCTGCAGCGGGGCGAGCTGATCCAGGACTACCACAAGGCCGAGTTCGATCAGCTGGCGCCCCTGATCATCAGCGAGCTGGAGCACGGCCAGGAGGTCGACCTGCCCTTCCTGCGCTCCGTCGCCCGCAGCCGGCTGACGCTGGGCAAGGCACACGCGGCCCTGCGCCGGCTGGACCAGCGGGCGCCGCGCCGCTATTTCCAGACCCAGATGCCGCGGCTGACCGCGCTGGCGGAACGCCTGACCGAAAAATACCTCCAGCGGGAAAACCTGTCCGACCTGGTCCGGGGCGATACCCCGCCCGTGAAAGTCCTCGCCTACGCGCTGGATCATACCTTCGCAGACGGCGTCCCGGACGACATCGTGGAGCGCGCCTTCCTCCCCAGGAGCCTGACCATGGTCCTGCAGGAGGAGCTTTTCCGCGCCTATCCGGAGCTGGCCGCCTGCCAGCGCGTGTGCCTGAAAACCGGCGCCCGCGTCATGGACGCCCTGCGCGCGGAGATCCAGCGCGCAAAATACCAGATCTGCGCGGACGTCCGGCGGCAGTTCCCGAAGAAGCGGATCCGGCGGCTGCTGGCGGGCAACGCCTCCCTGAGCAGGCTGCAGCGCCAGACGGACGCCGCGCGCCGGCAGGAGCAGGACCTCCGCTCCGCGCTGCTCAACGCCATCCCCGAGCATTACCGCGACCTATATCCCCGCGCGCGGCAGATGCGCCGCCGGTTCGTGCTGCACCTGGGGCCGACCAACTCCGGCAAGACCCACGAGGGCGTCCGGCGGCTGCGCGGCGCACGGAACGGCATCTACTTAGGGCCGCTCAGGCTGCTGGCGGCGGAGCAGTTCGACACCCTCAACCTGGACGGCATCCCCTGCTCCCTGGTCACGGGCGAAGAGCAGATCCGGGTGCCCAACGCCCGCGTGCAGTCCTCCACCGTCGAGATGGCCGACCTGAAGACCCATTACGACGTCGCCGTGATCGACGAATGCCAGATGGTATCGGACCGGGAGCGGGGCGGCGCGTGGACAGCCGCCCTCCTGGGCCTCTGCGCCGACGAGATCCACGCCTGCGCGTCCCCGGACGCGGAGGACCTGCTGAAGCAGATGATCCAGGACTGCGGCGATGATCTGCGCATCGTCCGCCATGAGCGCATGACCCCCCTGGAGGTCGAAAAGGCGGGCTTCCATTTTCCCGTCTCCGTCCGGCCGGGGGACGCGCTGATCGTCTTTTCCAAGGCGCGGGTGCACGCCGTGGCCGCGGAACTCCGCCAGGAGGGCTACCACGTGTCCCTGATTTACGGGGCGCTGCCGCCGGATGTACGCCGCGACCAGGCCGAGCGGTTCCGCCAGGGCGACAACGAAGTCGTCGTATCCACCGACGCCATCGCGATGGGAATGAACCTG
>CACXEB010000203.1 GCA_902766515.1 uncultured Eubacteriales bacterium | reverse complement strand
TGCAACCGGAAAAGGACGACACTCCTGTGCCGCCCCCTGTGGCTCGGTCTGGCGCTCGGGTCGCTCCTCAGCGTTGCCCTATCCTCCTTCCGAGCTCTCTCACTGTAGCACATCCTGTCCTTTTCTTCCCCTCACCAAATCAAAATTGTACTTGACAAGGGGAGCACTTTACTATTGTACATCATTTTCCGGATTTGTAAAGTGAGGGTCCGGTTGATTATTTCGGTTGGTTCTGTTATAATCCGATCAAAACCGGGATAAAGGAGCGGACCGCATATGACAGACTATCATGAGATTGCTGACCGCGTGATGGGCAGGCTGCTGGCCGTGCGGGGGGACGGGGACATCCACGACCACCTGACGCTGGATACATGGGAATGGCCGCAGGGCGTGGCGATGTACGCGATGATCAAGGTGTACCGGTTCCGGCGCGACCCCGCGCTGCTCAGCCGGATCGCCGGCTGGTATGACCGCAGGCTTTCCATGGGCCTGCCGCCCCGCAACATCAATACCACCGCGCCGATGCTGGGCCTGACGTTCCTGTATGAGGAGACGAAGCGGGAAGCATACCTGTCCGCCATCCGGGAATGGGCGGAATGGGTGATGGAGGGCCTGCCGCGGACCGACGAGGGCGGTTTCCAGCACATCACCTCCGACGACATCAACAGCCAGCAGATCTGGGACGACACGCTGTTCATGACGGTGCTGTTCCTGTACCGCGCGGGGGTGATCCTGGGCCGGGAGGACTTCCGGCAGGAGGCGGAATACCAGTTCCTGCTGCACATCAAATACCTGCACAGCCAGAAGGACCACCTGTGGTACCACGGCTACTGCTTCGACGGCGGACACCACTTCTCCGGCGCTTACTGGTGCCGCGGCAACAGCTGGTTCACCGCGGGCGGGGTGGATTTCCTGGAATGGCTGGAGGAGGGCGGCGTGAAGCGGCTGGTCCGGGAGACCTTCATCAGCCAGTGCGCGGCGCTGAAGGCCTGCCAGGACGCGGAGACCGGCCTGTGGCATACGCTGCTGGACGATCCCGGTTCCTATACCGAAACCAGCGGCAGCGCCGCGATCGCCTACGGCCTGCTCAAAGGGGTGCGCCTGGGCATCCTGCCGCGGGAGGCGTACGCCGACTGCGCGCGCCGTGCGGCGGAGGGCGTGCTCGGCATGGTGCGGGTGGACGGCGAGGTGCAGGGCGTGTCCTACGGGACGCCCATGGGCCGCGACCGGGATTTCTACCGCCATGTGCCCATCCGGCCGACAGCCTACGGCCAGGGACTCACATTCCTGATGCTGACGGAACTCACACGATGAATGATGAAAAAATTGGTTGCAAAACGTCCGGAATTCTGGTACAATCCATGGAGCAATATACTTCAGAGACGGATTTTTGAATGATAAAGCAAAGGCGGTCGACCGCATGACACATCGCGAGACAATGCTGCTCAGCCTGGACAGGCGGGTTGAACAATTGCTGGCCAGGCAGATCACCGACCGGGGCGACGAGCGCTTCGGCGGGTTCTGGACGGCGGATTTTCATGTGGAACCGCGGGAAAGCGGCTTTTTTCTTGGCGATATGGTGGCGGCCTTCGTGACCGAAGACAGCCGGTGGTATCTGGACGGCGCGCTGAAAGCGGCGATCCTGGCGGACCTGGCCTATATGCGGAATCACCAGCGGCCCGACGGCTGCTTTGACCTGACGCCGTGCAATTACGCCTCCCCGCCGGACACGGCGTTCATGGTCAACGCCATGCTGAACGGCTGGTGGCTGCTGGAAAAATGCCGTGCCGAAGCGGCGGATTTTATCCGCGGGCCGATGTACGCGCTCATCGACAGCGCCTCCCGCGGCATCGCTGGCGGGGGCTTCCATACGCCCAACCATCGCTGGGCCATCGCCGCGTGCCTGCTGAACTGTGAGAAGATCACCGGGAACGCCGATCTGGGCCGGCGGGCCATGCAGTACCTGCAGGAGGGGCTGGACATCAACGCCGACGGCGAGTTCGCCGAGCGCAGCGCCGGGAATTACAACCAGGTCAACGACGACCAGATGATCCGGCTGTACCTGGCGACCGGGGACAAAGTTTACCTGGAGGCCGCCGCCCGGAACCTGGAGATGATGTACTGCTATTTCGACCCGGACAACTCCGTGTTCACCAACAACTCGACCCGGCAGGACATGGGGAAAAAGGTATACGCCGACACGTACTATATCCTGTACCTGCTGACGGGATACCTGCTGGGCCGGGAGGACCTGGGCCGCATGGCCGGGTTCATCTGGCGCGACTGCGCGCGGCGCGGCACAGTGCCGCCCGGGGTGGAGTGGGTGCTGCTGTTCCCGGAGATGGACGGATACGGGGAGCAGGCGGACTTTGTCCCGCCCATCGCGCATATCGACCGGCTGTTTCCCGACAGCGCCATCGCCCGCATCCGGGAGGGAAACTGGAGCTGCTCCCTGCTGAAAGGCAAGGCCAACTGCCTGTACTTCCAGCACGGCGCGTTCAGCATGTACATGACCATCTATTCCAACCTCTGCGACCGGCGGAACTTCCTGGCGGACACGCTGGAAAAAACCGCGGGCGGCTATGTCATGCGATCCCATGCGGCGGGCTGGTACTACCTGCCTTTCGACGAAAAGCCGCCGACGAGCGACTGGTGGGCCATGGACAACCCCCATACGCGCAGGAAGACCGAGGGCCTGCCGCTGGATACCGAGCTGGAAATCGTGAAGGCGGAGGACGGCGTCGACCTGTATCTCCGCACGTCGGGCATTGACCAGCTGCCCCTGCGCTGCGAGTTTTCCTTCCTGCCCGGCGGTTATGTGCGCACGCGGCACTTTATCCAGCGCACGGAGCCGGGGGAGAGCATCAACGTGCTGGACGGGACGGTGGAAGCCGCCGGACCGGGCGGCGAGACCATCCTGCTGGAGGACGCGTTCGGCGCCCATGATTTCCGGGACCGCATGGGCGGCGCGTATCCCCTGAGCGGTCATCATTATACCGTGCTGTTTACCGCCTACACGCCCGTGGACCGGAAGATCCGCATCCGCGCGGCCCGGATGGACCGGCATCCGTGACGCGGCATCCCGACGAATCTGTCCGCTGTCATGCGGAAGAGATAAGAAACCTATCAAAGGAGGAACCTGACATGAAGACCCGGAGAACCGTTTCCGCGCTGCTCGCCGTCGTGATGCTGATGACCATGGTGTCGTTCGCGTCCGCCGAAGCGGCCTACACCCAGTCCCCCTACCTGGATGGCAAGGACCTGCCGCCCCTGGAAGAACGGCTGCCCGCCGCCGCCGACATCATGGTGGAAAACGTGGCTGACATCGGCCAGTACACCGATTTCATCACCTTGATGCAGGGCGGATCCTCCAAGTGGGGCCCCGGCAAGCCCACCGAGGAAGCGCTCTTCCGCTTCCGCACGGACGGCACCGTGGAACCCAACGTGGCCAAGGGCTACGAAGTGAATGAGGACTGCACCGTGTGGACCATCCACCTGCGCGAAGGCATGAAGTGGTCCGACGGCGTGCCCTTCACCTCCGAAGACTGCCGTTTCTTCTATGAAAACTGCCTGCTCACCGGCTTTACCGGCAAGAGCGCGTGGGAAGCCGTCAAGGCCGCGGACGAGAACGGTGAAATGCAGCTGGCGAAGCTGGACATCATCGACGATGCCACCTTCACCATGACGTTTGCTTCCTCCAAGCCCGAGTTCCTGCGCGAGCTGGCGATCAACGGCAAGTGGTTCTTCGCGCCCAAGCACTGGCTGGAAGAGCACGTGGCCGTGTACAGCGACGAAGCCAAGACCGCTGAGGAAAAGGACGCCTATGCCCAGAACCTGGGCTTCTCCGACATGAAGGCCCTGGGCAACAGCTACACCTATTATTACTGGATCGTGCCCGGCCGGCCCACCCTGCGCGCCTGGCAGATCGACGGCGACTTCAACGCGGAAATGTGCGTGTGGAAGCGGAACCCCTACTACTGGAAGGTCGATGCCGAAGGCAAGCAGCTGCCCTACATTGACGAGCTGCACTTCCGCCGCTACAGCGACGATTCCCAGGCCCTGCTGTGGATCATGGACGGCACCGCTGACATCGGCTCCGTGGCCCTGGCTGACGTGGACACCATTCTGGCCTCCGATGCCAACGTGAACCTGGTCGAATGGTCCTCCACCGGCTGGACCAG
>CACXEB010000202.1 GCA_902766515.1 uncultured Eubacteriales bacterium | reverse complement strand
TGATGAAGACGATCCAGCTGTTCGTGGACAATCCGCCCGTGCTGCAGCACTACCAGAACCGTTTCCGCTATGTCCATGTGGACGAGTACCAGGACACCAACCAGGCGCAGTATGAATTCGTCCGCCTTCTGACGGCGGAAAGCCACCAGCTTTGCGTCGTCGGCGACGATGACCAGTCCATTTACGGCTGGCGCGGCGCGGACATCCGGAACATCCTCAGCTTTGAAGATGATTATCCGGAATGCACCGTCGTCAAGCTGGAACAGAACTACCGCTCCACCTCCACCATTCTCGACGCGGCCAATCAGGTGATCGCGCACAACGAGGGCCGGAAGGAAAAGGTCCTGTGGACCGAAAACGGGGAAGGCGAGAAGATCAAGCTGTACAGCGCCGGCGACGAGCGCGAGGAAGCGGCATGGATCAGCGGGCAGATCAGGCAGATGCATGAGCGGGGCGTTCCCTATGCCGAAACGGCCGTGCTGTACCGCCTGCACGCACAGAGCCGTATCATCGAAGAAACCCTTGTCCGCGCCGGCATCCCGTACCGGGTCTACGGCGGCACGCGGTTCTACGACCGCAAGGAGATCAAAGATGTCCTGGCGTACCTCCGGATTATCGCCAATCCCAATGATACGGTTTCGCTCAAGCGGATCATCAATACCCCCAGGCGCTCCATCGGCGATACGACCGTAAGCCAGCTGGAGGAGCAGGCCCTCCGCGAACAGGTACCGCTATTCAGCGTGCTGTCCGCGCCTACGGACGCGCTTTCCTCCCGCGCCAAACGCTGTGTGGAGGAATTCACGCAGCTGATTTTCAGCCTGATGAGCCGGAAGGACACGTTGCCGCTGGACCAGCTGGTGATGGCCGTCCTCGAGGAAACAGGGCTGATCAACCAGCAGGACAAGGAAACGGAAGAAATGTATGTTACGCGCCGTGAAAACATCCTGGAATTCGTCGGCGCCGCCAAGGAATACCTGGACCGCGCGGATCAAAGTGACCGAACCCTGGAAGCGTTTCTGGAAAACGTGTCCCTGATCACCGACCTGGATCGCCAGGAGGACGTGCCGCAGTTCGTCACCCTGATGACGCTGCACAGTGTCAAGGGACTGGAGTACGACCTCGTGTTCATCGCCGGGATGGAGGAAAACGTCTTCCCGAGCTACCGCGCCATCAACGAGGATGACCGGCTGGAGGAAGAACGCCGCCTGGCGTATGTCGGCATCACCCGCGCGCGGAAGCAGCTGTGCCTCACGCTGGCCCGCCAGCGCACGATCTTCAACCAGGCCAGCTATAACAAACCTTCCCGCTTTATCGGAGAGATTCCCAAGCGGCTCATTGAGGATGTGTGGGCGGTCTCGCGCCAGCACTTTGGAGACGACGCGCCGATCCGCAAACCGCATAACCGGGAGCCGCGCCATACCGATTTCGGCACGCCGGGCATGGGACAGCTGAATATCCCGGGCGTCACGCGCGGCGCCGTGATTGCCTCGCCTGCCGTCAAACTGACGGTGAGCGCGCTGATGAGCATGTACCAGCCGGGAGACCGGGTCATGCACCGCAAATTCGGGGAGGGGACCGTCATCTCTGTCGAAAAGGCGGGCACCGACGCCAGGATCGCCATTGAATTCATCGCCTACGGGCGGAAGGAATTCTCGCTCTCCATCGCACCGATCTTTAAGCTCGAGGACTGACGCCATGGGAATTCCCGCAGAGTTGACCACCCAGCAGCTGGTGGACAGGCTGAACGAAGCCGGCCGTGCCTATTATACGCTGGACAACCCGATCATGTCGGACGCCGAATACGACCAGCTGTACGACGAGCTTGTCCGGCGCGAGAAGGAGACCGGCGTCGTGCTGCCGGATTCGCCGACCCACCGGGTCGGCGGGGAACCGCTGACCGCGTTCGAGCCGCACCGGCATCTGAACCGGCTGTGGAGCATGGACAAAGTGCAGTCCTTTGAGGCGCTGGACGACTGGTTCGCCCGCGTGCAGAAGCTGCACGACCAGGCGGACGGCCTCCCGGAGATGACCTATGGCATCGAGTACAAGTTTGACGGGCTGACCCTCAACCTGACCTACGACCAGGGGGTATTGGTCGAGGCTGCGACCCGCGGCGACGGCGTCACGGGAGAAGCTGTCCTGCCACAGGCACGAACGGTCGAAGGCGTCCCGCTGCGCATCCCGTGGCAGGGCCTGATCGAGGTCCAGGGGGAGTGCATCATGCGCCTGTCCGCGCTCCGGAAGTATAACGAGACGGCGGCTGAGCCGCTGAAAAACGCCCGAAACGCGGCAGCGGGCGCGCTGCGCAACCTGGATCCGTCGGTCACCGCTTCCCGTCACCTGAGCGCCTTTTTCTACCAGGTCGGCACGATCACGGACCCGCCTTACGACAGCCAGGACGGCATGATCGGTTTTCTGCGCGATCAGGGATTTCCGACAAGTCCGTACTTCGCGAAGGCGGACAGCCGCGAAGCCGTCGAAGACGCCATCCGCCGGATTGAAGCGGAGCGCGACAGCCTTGATTTCCTGATTGACGGCGCGGTCATTAAGATCCGCGAGCAGGCGACCCGGCAGGCGCTGGGCTATACGGACAAGTTCCCGCGCTGGGCCGTCGCGTTCAAGTTCGCCGCTGAAGAAAACACGACACGGATCACAGGCGTCACCTGGGAGCTTGGGCGCAGCGGCAAGCTCACGCCGCTCGCCCATGTGGAGCCGGTGGATTTTGCGGGCGTGACGGTACGGAAGGCCACGCTCAACAACTGGGGCGACATCCAGCGAAAAAAGCTGCAGCTGCATACCAGCGTCTGGATTCGCCGCTCCAATGACGTCATTCCGGAAATCACGGGCTGCGTGGATGAAAACGAGACTGGCCTGCCCATTGAAAAGCCTTCTGTATGCCCTGCCTGCGGGGCGCCGCTCACCGAGCGCGGCGCGCACCTGTTTTGTCTGAACCGGGAGACCTGCAAACCGCAGGCAGTCATGCGCCTCAAGCACTTTGCCTCCCGCGACGGGATGGATATCGACACTTTTTCTGAAAAGACCGCAGACCTGTTCTATGATGAGCTGCATGTCCGCGACCCGGCGGACCTGTATCACCTGGATATGGCCGCCGTCAGCACCCTGAAAGGCTTTGGCGCCAGGAAGGCCGCCAACCTGGAGGAGGCCCTTGAGAAAAGCAAGCGCTGCCAGCTGGACCGGTTTCTGCTGGCGATCGGTATCCCCAATGTCGGAAAGCGCACCGCCCGCGACCTGGCGATCCGCTTCGGCACACTGGAAAGGATCAGCCGGGCGGATCCGTCGGAACTGGCCCAGGTCGACGATATTGGCGAAACGATTGCCGACAGCATCGTCAGTTTTTTCGGCTACCCGGAAAACCAGGCGATGATCGCCCGCCTCCTGGAAGCCGGTGTCGACCCGCAGCCGATCGCCGCGCTGAAAACCGGAAAGCTGGATGGCAAAACGATCGTGGTGACCGGTACGCTCCAGCGGTATTCCAGGACGGAAATCGAGCAGCTGATCCAGGAGGAAGGCGGAACCGCGTCCGGCGCCGTCAGCAAAAAGACCACGTTTGTCGTCGCCGGCGAAAAAGCGGGCAGCAAGCTGGACAAGGCGCAGAAACTCGGCATTCCGGTCCTGACAGAGGATCAGTTTGAAGAAATCATGAAAGGGAAAGCATCTTGGAACGATTGATCACCGCCGGACTCTTTTCTGACCTGCGCGAATGCACGATGAGTCAGATGAAGCAGTCCGAGATCAGGAACCTCAAGCATCAGCTGAGCCAGATGTCCGGCGTCAGTATTTACGGCCACGCGTCCGCCCAGCAATGGACAAGAGCCTATCAGCTTTCATATGATATGATGGAAGCGCCTGATAAGCCGTGGCCGGCGCTGAAGACCCTGCGGACCAGCGTCAGGAAGCGGCTCACGCGCGAGCTGCCGCTGATCACCGAACGGGAGGAAGCGCTCCTGAAACGGATCATTCTGTTCGGCGGCACGACGCCCCTGTTCAGCGATGACGAGCTGGGCGCCGCGGAATCGCTGATCCGCCGCCTCTGGTGCAGCTGCGTCCTCCGCGACGACGGCAAGATGTATCTCCATATTGCGGACACGCTGATGAATCCCCTGTTCAAATGCATGAGCGATGAAAAGTATCCGGAGACCAGGATCCGGATCTACACGCTGTCCGCGACGCTGCACAGCATGCTTTACCTGCATGGCATGATGTACGCGGATCCGGCGGTCCAGCATCTCAAGGGGCAGCTGCTCCTGGAGGACGACGCGGTCAGCCTTCGGATGCTGTACCGGTTTCTGCGCGCGGAGTTTGATTATTGCCTGGACGGCCAGGGGAACCTGGTCCTCATCCACCCGGGCGTCATGCAGCCCAAAAAGATGCTGGCCGCGATCTCCAACGCACAGTACCAGGCCCAGGATTATGCCCGGGAAATGATTATCGGCGGCATGGGCGAAGAGCTGCACGAGGAAATGGCTGCGACCGACATCCTGCGGTCCGAGCTCAGCCAGGCCCTGCAGCCGGGCTATAATCCCATGTCCATGGTGGACGATCTGAAAATCCTGGTGAAGCAGGGCGCTACGCATGAACAGCTGACGGAACTGGTCCGGGACAAGCTGGCGACCCAGATGAATGACCGCCTGGAGAACGCGCTGAGAAAGGTGGAGATGGACACCGTCCGTTGGCAGACCGCTGTGCCGCGGAGGATGAACTGAATGCGCGTTTATACCGCGAAAGTCCCTGACCGGGCCGCCGAAAAAACGTTGGAAAACTATCTGGCCCATGCCATGCCGCTGATCCCGCCGCACGTGCTGCGGGACGCCTTCGCCCGGCGGGATGTCAAGGTGAACGGCCAGCGGGCAGGCGCACGCGATACGCTGACACCCGGAGCACTCGTACAGGTATATACGCCCTGGGACGCTGCGCTGCCCGTCGTCTATGAGGATGGGCAGATCCTGATCCTCCATAAACCGGCCGGCATCAGCTGCGAGGATGACGGGCGCGGGGGAATGACAGTCCGGAATCTCCTGGAAGGCCGGCCGGACCGGCCGCAGCTGTGCCACCGGCTGGACAACCAGACCAGCGGCCTGCTGGTCGCTGCGAAAACCGCCGAAGCCGCCGCCTGCCTGGACGATGCCTTCCGTACCCGCGGGCTGACCAAGCGATATGAATGCATCGTCAAGGGGCGTCCGAACCCCGATGCGATGACGGCCGAGGCATTCATCATTCAGGATCCGCGCCTGGGCCGGATGCGCGTCGTGACCCACGGATCCCCGGAAGCGAAGAAGATCATCACCGCTTATGAGACCCTCCGGACGGACGGGAAAACCAGCCGGCTGCTCATCACGCTGCTGACCGGCCGGACGCACCAGATCCGCGCGCACATGGCCGCGCTCCAGCATCCGCTGCTGGGAGACGACCTGTACGGCGACCGCGCTTTCAATCAGCAGTGCGGTGTCCGGCGGCTGATGCTCTGCGCGACGGAGATCACCTTCAGCGCAGGCGGCGTCCTCGGGTACCTGGACGGCAGGACGTTTCATATCGACCCGCCGTTTTGAACCGCCGCATGATTTTTTGTAGGAGAGTTCGATCAGTCATGAATGATATCCGATTGATTGCGATGGACCTGGACGGGACGCTGCTCCAAAGGGACGGCACCATCCTGCCTGAAACCGTATCGGCGCTTCAGGCGGCGGCAGACTGCGGCGTCACCCTGGCGCTGGCGTCCGGCAGGTATCCGGAAAACGCTTCCCTGTATTTTATGGATCATGGGCTGACCGGTCCGGTCATGGGTTCCAACGGCGCCATGCTGACAGACCGGCCGATGGGGCAGACGGTCGCCCTGCATACCATGCGCGAAGCGACCGCGTCCGCGGTCCGCAGGAACCTGGACGCGATCGGGGCGGAGTATTTCATCTTTTCCCATAAGCTGGTTGTCACCAGCCGGCAGGAAGCGGTGCATCATTCTGAAATCAACGACGGTCCGCGCATCAGCCACCTGGGGAAGGTGCAGTTTCTCCACGGTCCGGAGGGGGTGGATACCGCTCTCGCGGTCGGGGTCTGCAAATACTATGTCTTCATCCAGGAAAACCTGCCCAGGATCATGGAAGCGGTCGGGCACATCCCGGACCTTCTGGTGACGCGTTCCGGCCAGCACAATATCGAACTGATGCCTGCCGGCGTCCATAAGGGCAGCGGTATCGCGGAGCTGGCGGCGCGGCTGCGCATTCCCCTCAGCCAGGTCATGGCCTTCGGCGATGAGGAGAACGATCTGGAGATGCTGACTTCGGTCGGATACGGCATCGCCATGGGCAATGCGCCGGAACAGGTGCGGAGCCGGGTGTCCAGGACCACAGCGCCCTTCGACCAGAACGGCATCGCGCAGGCGATCCGGAAGTATATACTGAACGGAGAAGGCTGAATCGAATGGTCATTCAGGGAGTCATCTTTGATCTGGACGGCACGCTGATCCAGTCGCTGCCCGATATCGCCGCAAGCATGAACCGGACGCTTGAAGCATATCATCTGCCGGTTCATCCGCTCGAGGCTTATAACACCATGGTTGGCAACGGCGCCTGGACCCTCGCCTGCAGGGCCGTCGGCGCCCGGCAGGATCTGACCGAGGCGGTCTACAAAGCATACCGCGCGGATTACGCGGCCCATACCTGCGTGCTGTCGCACCCTTACGATGGCATCATGGACCTGCTTCATGCGCTGAACCGGATGCGCATGCCTGTCACCGTCTTCAGCAATAAGGATCACGACGATGTGCTGTCGGTGATCCGGCACTATTTTCCGGACATCGGTTTTGCCCTCCTGCGTGGCCGCCAGGAAGGCATCCCGCTGAAGCCGGCGCCGGACGGTGCGCTGCTGATCGCCAGGACCCTGGGCATCTTTCCCTGCCGGACTCTGTATGTCGGCGATACGGGAACGGACATGGATTGCGGCAATCGCGCCGGCATGGTCACGGTAGGCGTTACCTGGGGCTTCCGCAGCAGGGAAGAACTCAAAGAACACCGGGCCTGTCATATCATAGACAAGCCCGGTGAACTGCTGGCGCTGATTGATGCGTCCGGTGATTCCGCTGCGCCGCGCTGAAAGGTTATTTGTTTTCAGTCCACAGAGACGAATTCATAGCCCGCGTCGGTCACGGCCTGCCTGACGCTGTCCGCGCTGAACCGGTCATCCGTCTCGACCACCGCGGTGCCGGTGTCATGCGATACCTGTGCGCCGCTGATGAAAGGAAGCGCTTCCAGCGCTTTTTTTACGCGCATTTCACAGTGCGCGCACATGATGCCCTTGATGTGAATGGTCTTTGTCATGATG
>CACXEB010000201.1 GCA_902766515.1 uncultured Eubacteriales bacterium | reverse complement strand
GTGCTGGCTGACCGCCGGCTGGCTCAGGCTGAGCTTTTCCGCCGCGCGGGTAAAGCTGCCGGTATCATTCACCGCCAGCAGCGATAACAGCCGGGCGTCAATCATGCGCTTCCGTTCCTTCCTGTCCGGCGTTCCCGGCATCCCCGGCCGCCTCCGGCTGGGGTTCCGGCGCCGCAGGCGGCTCATCGGCGGCCGGCAGGCTGCGCTTCAGCTTGGCGCGCACCCACCTGAATCCGTCCCGGAAGTCAGCGATCATACCGCGGAACACACCGTCCCGGTATGCCGCCAGCAGGACAACGGAGATGATCGGCGCGAGCGTCAGGCCCAGCACGCTGCCGATCTGGAGGCCCAGGTACATCGTCAGCAGGGACAGGATCGGCGGAAGACCCATCTGCTTTTTCATGACGCGCGGCTCCGTTACCTTGCGCGTCAGGTAGAACACCAGGTGTACGACCAGGATGATCGTGGCGTACCGCGATTCCCCGACCAGGTAGAGGATGATGATCAGCGGGACATACAGGGTGCCGTTGCCGAAGATCGGCAGGAATTCCAGCAGCGCCGCCACGCACGCGATGACAAACGCGTAGGGCACCTGGAAAGCGCTCAGGTACACCGCTGAAATCGACAGGACGAAGATGGTATACAGGAACTGCATGCGCAGGTAACCGAACACGGCTTCCAGCGCAGACGCCTGGAGGCGGCCCGTCGCGCTGCCCGGATCATAGGGGAAAATCTTTTGGCGGATGGCCGGGTAATCCCGGGTGATGAAGTAGCCGCCGAGGATCTGGAAGTTGAGAAACAGCAGGAAACCGGGCACGCGGCCGGCGACGTTGACCGTCGCCGTGACCAGGAAACCCGCCAGCTGCGAAGCCCAGGTCGCCAGCTGGGCGAGCGCCTGGTTGATGATGGAGTCCAGCCGGCTGAAATCAAAGCCCGCTTCAAACTGTCCGGTCAGCCACTGACGGAACAGGCGGTACAGCCCGGACAGCTGCTCGATCGCCTGCGGCGCGCTCTGCAGCGCCGCGATGGCCTGCGTTACGGCAAAGGACAGGAACCAGTAAACAAAAAGCCCGAGCAGGATATACACCAGCAGGAGCAGGATCAATACCGCGATCCAGCGCTTCATCCGCAGGCGCTTTTCCATCCACCTGATCGGCCGCTGCAGCGGCACGGCGAGCAGCAATGCCAGGACAAACGGCCCCAGCAGGTACCACATCGCCGGCAGCCCCATGGCCAGCAGCGGGATCAGGGCAGCCAGCAGCGCGCAGCGCAGTCCGATGCGCTGCCAGAGCGTTTTCGAAGTTTCAGGCACGGTTGATCACCCACTTTTCTGCACAGAAGATTCCTGATTACTTCCCCCTCCGGCTGCCGCGCGAAGCGGTCAGCAGGCGGAAGGCGGAGGCATAGCGTGACAGCTGCCGGATGCCGGAGGTGACTTTCCGGATGACGGGGGCGGAGGCCGGTCTGGCCGCCGCGGCCGCCGGATCCCCGGCTTCATCGGGCGTTTCCTCCCGCACGGCCGGCAGCGCGTCGGTCAAAATGACCGGCCGTACCGCCTGCCGGAAGGTGCGGCCGTTGGACCAGCTGGGATACATCGTGCGGGCCTGGTGCCCCGTCCGGGCAGCCTGCACGGTCATGACGTTCATGCGCGGGGAAAACGCCGGCTGGCGCTTCACGCGGTCCCAGCCCTGTGTCACAATGTAGCGGTAGGACGCGATCTCCCCCGGCGCGGAACGGTACAGCCGGTGCGGAAACATTGCCGTCACCCGCAAAGCCCGCGTCCATGAGGACAGGCCATATTTGACCAGCAGCGATTCCCACGCTTTCACGGCCATCTCCTGGGCGTCCGGGGACACCTCCCTGCCGGATACCGCCGCATACCCCTGGGTCAGCCGTTCGGTCAGGCTGTCGAGCAGCTTCAGTACGCTGCCTTCCCCCAGGCTGCTGAGCCATTCCGGCACGCTGCTGAGCCACTCCGGCAGAACGCGCTGGTCCGCCTCGCCGAACACCCGGCGCAGGGTCATTTCCGACTGCTTCCGCAGCACGCGGAGGATCGCCATTCCCTGCAGAATGGTTTCCGGCGCGGTCTGCGCCCTGGATAACAGGCGCAGCGCCTCCCGGCTGCACGGCTCGTCCACCGCGGCCCCGTACATCTGCCGTCTGTCCGCATCCAGCGGCGCGAACATCAGGCATTCCCCGAAATGCAGCCACGCGCCGGTCCGCGGCACAAGGTCGTCCGCGTTCATGATCTGCGTGATCGGGTACCCGTCCGGCGGAAGCGGCCAGCCCGGATGCGCCACCGTCGGCGACGCGAACCCGTACCCGCACAGGTATTCCGGCCGTACGCCCTGGCGCAGCAGCTGATCAATAAAGACCTGCATCACCGCGGCGCCCTGGCTGTGCCCGCTGATCCACAGGCGGAACCGGCTTCCCGGCTCCCGCATCATCCCGATGATCTCGCGCAGGGTCAGCTTCTGCCTGCCCAACTCGCCCGCGGCAAAGGGAAACTCGATCTGGTCGATGAAGCCGTTGAACTCCTGCGCCAGCTGCAGGAAGCCCAGATGCAGGCCGTCCTGCGCGTCCATGCGCAGGTTCGGCATCCAGTCGCCCAGCTGCTTGCCCGTGCCCATAAAGCCGATCGCCACCGTCATCAGGTCGTCCTGCGGCTTCAGCATTACGATCGCTTTCAGCGAGGCGGTCTCCTCCGGCGGCTGGTTCCTGAGCCCGAGGATCTGGCCGACCGGATTCAGCCCGGACATCTTCAGCTTGGCCAGCGTCTGCAGGGTCGCCCGCGTCAGATCATTCAGCGGCGACGCGCCGCTGTTCAGCAGCGCGCCCGTCGTCAGGCTCCGGTTGACGAGCATGGAAAAATCCCGCCATCCGCCCTGGATCCAGCTTTCCGGCTCCATCGTATAGGCCGCCGCGGCCAGCTCATAGCTCATCTGTACCGTCCGGCGGGCATGATTCGGCGCGCCTTCAAAAGCGCCCGCGCGGGGCGCCGTCCGGATAAACAGGACGGACGCGTCCTCCAGGCTGACGCCCGTCCATGGACCTTTCGCACTCATACGGATCACCTCAGCTGAAGAAGATACCGGTAAAGAACCCGGGGTTCATCAAACGGGCTGCCAGCGCGCTGCCCGCCAGCAGTTCCCGGAAAGCGTCGAGGGGGATCGCCGTGGACGCCAGAGGCGCCAGCAGCAGCAGGAGCGCCGACAGCACCGTCCCGCGCGCCAGCCCGAACAGGGCGGCGACCAGCCAGTCCAGCCCGCGCACCAGCGGGAAATGAAAAATATAGTTCATCAGGCTGATCAGCAGCGCCAGCACCAGGTACAGCACCGCCGCGCTGAACAGGTAGCACAGGATCCGGATCGCCGTGGACAGGACGGTCTGCTGCACGTAATCGTTGACCGTCATATCGGATTCCACCGACGCGCCGCCTTCCAGGTTGCGCCGGAGGATGTCCGCCATCACCTGCGGCAAGCCGACGTTGGTGATGACCTGGTCGATCGTATCGGACCGGATCCCCGTCACCCGCGTATTCGCCAGCTCCACGTCGCCGACACGCGCCACCGCGTCCGTAAACGTCAGCAGCTGCGAGGTGATCGCCGTATTATCCGACACGGCGGTCGTCATCGGCTTGCTCATCGGGTAAGCCAGCAGCACCGCCAGCACCAGCGCGCCGACGTTCAGCACCGTCTGCACGGCGCCGCGGTATACCGCGTAGATCACGCTCAGCAGCAGCACTGCCACTACCGCCAGGTCAAACACGTTCAGAAAATCACCTTCCCCGGACCGGCTGATTTACGCGGCGTCCGGCGGAATCCCCGATCCGCACGCCGCGCCGTCCCTCAGACGGACCCTGGTCCGCCTTTGCCACAGGCAGTATACACCTAAATTCAGGAGATGACAAGCGACGACCCATTGATCCGCTCGCGCATCCATTGCCCGACCGCGTCCGTGAGCGGTTCCAGGTGATCGTCAAAGCAGTGGGTGGCTTCGGGGATCATCACCAGCCGGGCATGCCGGTAGCGCTCCGCCGCCGCCTTCGCCGACGCCATCAGGTCCGGGCCGTCCCGGCCGCCCTGCACCACCAGCACGGGGCCGTCGAAGCGGTCGATCGCCTCTTCCACGTGCAGCGTCTGCGCGGCCCGCACATAGTTGCTGCCCAGGGTCCAGCTGCCCCAGACCGTCAGGGATTCCGGAATATGATCCGGATCGAAGCTGGTGCCCAGCAGCCCGCCGGTCCTGGCCAGTTCCGGGATCATGCAGGCCGGCGCCAGCGCGATCACCCCGCTGAGCTGGTCGTGCTTGAGGCCCGCCGCCAGGATCGCCGTCAGGCCGCCCTGGGAGTGGCCGCACAGGTACAGGTCCGACACAAAATCAAGCTCCCGGGCGTAATCGATCACCGTCATGGCGTTGGTCAGCCATTTGTACAGCGTATGGTCATGGAATTTTCCGTCGCTCTTGCCGTGCCCGTACATGTCCACGCGCAGCGTCGCGCAGCCCAGGCCATTCAGCTTGTTTGCCACCGCCAGCAGGTGCTGCTCGTCCTTGTGCCCGGTAAACCCGTGGATGATGATCACCAGCGGGCATTTGCCTTCCAGTCCCTGCGGGCGCTCCAGCACCGCGTCAAGCCGGATGCCGTCATCAATAATATACATGCCTTGTCCTCCCCTGTCCGTTTTTTTCATTGCCGTTGGTCCGGCCTGCTGTTCTCATTCCCCAGCCGCGCCGCGCCTGCGCTGGCGCACATCATCACCGGCCAGGCGCACCACCTGGCACAGCGACCGGTCAAACAGGCGGGACGCCAGGCGCTCCGTGTAGCGCTGCTTGATTTCCTCCGTGTTCAGGTTGGTGCTGATCACCAGGGCCAGGCCCCGGCTGCGCCGGACGTTGACCAGCTGGAAGAGCTGCTCGATCGTGATGTTTTCCATCATCGGCTCCATGCCCAGGTCGTCGATCAGCAGCGCGTCTGCCTCATACAGCCGGTCGGTGTCGTCCCCGCGGCCGAAATACGCGTCCCGCATGATCCGGATGACGTCGTACGCGCTGACCAGCTCCGCGCCGTAGCCGCGCTCCTGCAGGCGCCGCGCCACACAGTTGAGCAGGAAGCTCTTTCCCAGCCCGCTCGGCCCGTACAGCAGCAGGTCCCGCGGGCGCTGGGCCGGAAAGGTGTCCGCGTACGTCTCGCAGTAGGTCCGCAGGCGGCGCATCTCCTCGCGCTGGCTGATGCCCAGGCCCTCCGGCTTCGTCACGGGAAACACCGTTTCGTCGAACGTCTCAAAGCTTTCCCCCTGGCCGCCGACCGTGTTGGTCAGGTCAAACAGGGACCGGCGCAGGCACTCGCAGTCCCGGCCGTCCACCCGGCCCGTATCGCCGCACAGGGGACACTGGACGACCGGATCGAGGTAATCCTCCGGATATCCCGCCTTGCGCAGCGCGTCCCTGACCCGGCGCTCCGCTTCGCGCAGGGCATCCGGATCAGGACGGAACGCCGGGTCCGCCAGCGCCCGGGCGCAGAAGTCCCCGATCTGTGCCTGCCGCCGGTCCACGCACGCCTGCACGTCCGGCGCGCGCACGCGGATCTCCTCCCGGCGGCGGCCTTCCTCCGCCTCGTTCTCCGCCCGGCGGCGGCGGTACAGGTCGTCGAGCTGTTCACGTATCCGTCTGTCCATCCGTTTCCTCCTTAAACAGGTCGCTGACGCCCAGCGTATCCTGAAGGTCGTGCTCACGGTATTCGCGCTGCGCGTACTGCTGCGCGGCGACCCGCTTCCCGGCCGGGGCAGCCTGTGCCTGGTGCTTTTCCGCCTGGGCCAGCGTCGTCACGTGGTTCTGCTGCCAGCTTTTGAGCACGCTGTTGATATACTTCATCTTCTGGCTGGAAGCGCCGCTGGCCTGCCGGGCCGCCAGCAGGATCAGGCCCTCTTCAAACCCCATCCCCTGCCAGCGCTCCAGGTAATCCCTGTCCGTCTTGCTCGCCCGGCCCTGGTAGCCGCACGCTTCATAGATCCGGTACAGCACGGCGTCCAGCTCACGCACATGGCGCACATAGGCCTGCGCCTCTTCCGCCGACCGCAGCCCGCGCTTGTCCCAGCTGTCCAGCAGCCGGTGCAGGTCTTCCAGCGTGTTTTTGCCGTTGCGCGCGCACTCCCCCGCCGCGTACAGGATCAGATCGTGGGGCTTGTCCGCCGCGAGCTCCTGGTAGAAGGGCAGCGCCGCCTCCGGCCGGAGACGGATGCCCAGGGCATTCAGCAGCTCGCCGGCACGCTTCAGCTCATCCCGGCCCTGGTCCACCCGTTCGGCGACCGCACGGGCGTCCTTCGCTCCCTCGTCGCCCCCGCGCAGCCGGGACAGGATGCCGTCCAGGTATTTGAACGTCGGTTCGCCCGCGGCGGTCGTCTCGGAGCAGGCCTGCAGGATGCCGTCCGGACTGTAGCCCCATTCGCCCACCCATTTGCGGTACAGGACCAGTTCGTCCTCCGACGGCATCCGCCGCCGGCCCAGCCGCCGGAGCACCGCCTGCGCACCCTTGTGGGCCGATTCCTCGAATTGCAGGTAGCTCTCCGCGTCCGCCGCCTCCCGGATGCCGTTCTCCCTGAGCCGCGCGGCCATCTGCCCCGCGGACTGGAAGCTGAACTGCGGCCCCCGCATCGTCCACATGTGCCGGAGCAGGACCAGCACTGCTTCCGGCGCCAGGCCTTCCTCCTCCACCCACTCATAGGCCGTGGAGATTTCGGAGGGCCTGACCTTCCGGCTCTCGCCGAACAGATCGTAAACGCTCTCGCTGAACAGCACAAAGGCATTGTCCGCAGCCATCGGCTCCCCGCTCAGCGCACGCTGCAGCGCTGACCGTACCTGGTACCGCGGCGTTTCTCCGCCAATCACCACAATCAGGCCTCTTCTTTCCCAATATCGCAGTGCATTCTCCACTGTTGTTTTTTCAAGGCCCAATTCTCTTGACAAGTCCTCCACTTTTGCAGTATCATCCGGCATGCGGCTATGGTAGAGGCACATCAGGTAGACCTTGACATAATCGCCGCGCGCAGCCGGCATGTACTCCGTCAGGAATATATGTTCCACCGGCATACTGCCGAAATACAGGGCCTGGTGATCCTGTTCAAACGTGTTCAAGCGCTGTCCTCCCGAAAATGAATTATGACAAAATTGTGAACATTTGAAACAATTCGCAACAAAACGGCGAAGTCCTCCGTCTGTATATGCGGAGGTGATACTCATGAGCAGTCTGTTAATGTGCCAACCGGCCAACGAAGCGGCCAAGCAGCTGTACCTGGACGACCGGGACCGTTCCATCTACCTGGACGGTGCGCGCAGTACACTGACCGAGCAGGAGTACCTGCTGCTGACACAGCTTGCCGAACATGCGGGAGAAGCGGTCTCCCGTCAGGAGCTTCTGCGTTCCGCGTGGGGCTACCTGTCGCCGGGCGATACGCGTACCGTGGATGTCCATATCCAGCGCCTGCGCAAAAAGATCGGCTTCAAGACGATTGACACCGTTTACCGCACCGGCTACCGCCTGCGCGCGCACCGGGTCTGACAAACATACCGAGAAAGGATGATCCACCATGCAGCTGAATGAAGAAACCCGCCTGCAGGACCTGGCCGAGGCGTATCCCTGGCTGATCGACACCGTCGCGTCCATGGACCCGCGCCTGAAGATCGCGCGCACCGCCGTGGGCAGGGCGCTGATCCGCCGCTCAAACATCGCGGACGTCAGCCGGCTCAGCGGCTTTCCGGTGAATAAGATTATCCCGGAGCTTCAGAAGCTGATCGACGAGCACGAAGGAAAATGATTCCTTCCGGCGCCCGTCGGACCGCGCCGCGTTAAGCGGCCGGCCCGGCGGGCGTTTATGATTTCATGTGCACGTCCACCTGCGGATAGGGGATTTCCACGCCCGCGCGGTCCAGCGCCAGCTTGCCCTCCTCCAGCAGGTAGAAATTGACGTCCCAGTAATCGGCGTTGTTTGCCCACGCGCGAATCGTCATCTTGAGGGCGCTGTCGCCGCACTCCGTGAGCCGGACCACCGGCTCAGGATCCCGCAGCACCGCGGGATTGGCGTTGACGACGTCCATCAGCACCCGCTTGACCAGGGCCAGGTCCGACCCGTACCCGACGCTGAAGGCGATGTCCATCCTGCGGGTCCCCTGCCGGGTAAAGTTGATGATCGCGGTGTTGGTCAGGGAGGAGTTCGGGACGTTGACAAAGCGGTTGTCCGGCATGGAGAGCTCCGTGTAGAACGCGCTGATCCGCTTGACGGTGCCTTCGATCTCCCCGGCCTTGATGTACTCGTCCACCTTGATGGGCTTCAGGATCAGCAGCATCATGCCGCCCACCAGGTTGCTGAGGGCGCCCTGCATCGCGAGCGAGATCGCCACGCCTGCGCTGGCCACCAGCGTGAGCAGCGAGGTCATCGGGATGCCGATGACGTTGGCGGCGGTCAGGATGACCACCACATACATCAGGAGCCTGATCAGGTTTTCCAGGAAACCGCGGATGGTCGGCTCAATGCGGGTCATCCGGTCGCTGCGCTTCACCAGTTTGGTGACCCAGTGAATCAGGAAGAAGCCGAGGACCAGGATGAGGATGCCGCGCAGCAGGCCGATACCCTGTGTCTTCAGGTACGTGACCAGGTCAGAAAACTGAAAATCCATGATGGGAACCTCCTTGTCAGAGAAGTGATTTGGCGCTGTGGATCCGGACGTCCAACCGGGCCTCCAGATAGCGCAGCAGGGGGGTGAACGGCGCGTCCCGGGGCGGGCACGCCGTTTTTTCAATGCCGTTGCGCATGACGTCGCGCAGCCAGGCCGCCTGGCCCGCAGTCAGCGGCAGCGCGGGGGTCTGCGCGGTCACGCACGCCTTGCAGCGCAGGCCGCCGCCCTCCACATCCAGGAAAACCGGCTCCTGGGGCGACAGCATCCGCCCGCAGGCCACACAGGCGTCCAGCTGCGGCCGCCAGCCGCTGAGCGCGGCGTCCATCAGCAGGAACGCGGCCGTGACCGCCCGCGGTGCCAGCGGGAGATAGCACAGCCGCTTGAGGCTGCGCGCGAGCAGCAGGTACAGCTTGCCGCTTCCCTCCCCCGGCAGCGCCTGCAGCCGCATGATTTCCAGCATGCAGGCCGCGTAGCTGAGCCGCTCATAATCCTCCCGCAGGGGATAAAAGCTGTCGATCAGTTCAAACGACGTGACCGTCGTGCGGCCCTTGGCCTGGTACAGCACATATTCCCCGCAGGTAAAAGGCTGGGCCGCCGCCATCAGCGGGCTGCCCGGCTTCTTGCAGCCGCGGCACAGCGCCTCCAGCAGCCCGTGATCCGGGGACAGCAGGGACAGCATGCGGTCGTTCTCCCGGTAATCCGCCTGGTGCAGCACGATGGCCTGCGTGGTCAGGTAAGCCATGTCACGATCCTTTCCTGTGGAATATCCGCCGCTTCCGGCGGGCCGGCCGGACCGTCTTTCCCGCGCCCGGAGCGATCGCCGCGCAGAGCAGCCGAACGTCGGCCGCCCCGCCCTGCTCCCGCAGCGCCCGCGCGCAGGCCAGGGCCGTCGCGCCGCTGGTGCGCACGTCGTCGACCAGCACGATGGGCTTGTCCGGGCATATGAAATCCCGCCTGAGCGCAAACGCATCCCGCAGGTTGCGCTGCCGTTCCCGGACCGACCCCAGGCTGGACTGCCGCTTCGTCTCCCGGACGCGTGCCAGACCTTCCCGAACCGGCAGGCCCGTCAGCCGGCCCACCAGCACGGCCAGCACCTGCGCCTGGTTGTATCCGCGCTCCCTCAGCCGCTTCGTGCCCAGGGGCACCGGCATCAGCACCGCGTCGCCCGCTTCGCGCACGGCCCGCGCCATCCAGGGGGCCAGCAGGGCCGCCGCCTGCGTGTTGCCCGCGAATTTCAGGTTCAGGATCAGGCTCCGGACTGTCTGCCGGTACCGGTACGGTGCGTAGGTCCGGCTGATGAGCCGGTCCGGGTCCCGCCGGCACACGGGGCAGGCCTGGCCGGGCAGCAGGGCGCTCAGGCAGCGCGGACACAGGGCTGCGCCCTCATGCGCGGCGCGGATCAGCCGGCGCGCGCAGTCCGGGCACAGGGGCAGGCCCGCCATCACGTCATGGGTCACACCGCAGGCGGCGCACCGCGCCCCGAGGGGGCTCAGCAGGTGGGGCAGCATGTCAGTCGAAGCTGAGCTGCGGCGGATCGGCGGAGATCTGGTCCTTCAGCCGGTCGCACAGCCCGGTGTAGCGCCTGGTCACATAGTTGTTGTCCACCATGGCGCGGATGGCCTCCTCCGAGCCCACCAGCACCACCAGCCGCCGTGCCCGGGTGACGGCGGTATACAGCAGGTTGCGGGTCATCAGCATCTGCGGTCCCCGCATGACGGGCATGACGACCACCGGAAACTCGCTGCCCTGGCTCTTGTGCACGGAGGTGCAGTACGCCAGGTCCAGCTCGTCCAGTTCCCCGCGCGTATAGGTCACCAGCCGCTCCTCGTCATACAGCACGGTCAGGGTATCTTCCTCCGTGTCCACTGACCGGACGAAGCCCATATCGCCGTTGAAGACGCCGTCCCCGGTCTGGCCCTTGTCCGTAACCCAGCTCAGGTGATAGTCATTGTGGATATGCATCACCTTGTCCCCCGGCCGGAAGACCACATCGCCCGATTCCAGCTCCGGCTTGCCTTCGGCCGGCGGATTGTAAGCCTCCTGCAGCAGCCGGTTGAGCTCAAGCACGCCGACAGGGCCCTTCTTCTGGGGCGACAGCACCTGGATGTCGCGCAGGCTGTCGTTGATCCGCAGGAACGCGGGCAGCCGCTCCCGGCACAGCCCGATCATGGTCTTGGCCGCGGCGCGGGGGCTGGCCTGCCTGTCCAGGAAAAAATCAGACGCCTTCTGGTTGAGGACGGGCATTTCCCCCTCGTTGATGCGGTGGGCGTTCAGGGCGATCATGCTGTGCTCCTCCTGGCGGTAGATCCCCGTCAGCCGCGTATAGGGCACGGCGCCGGACTGCAGGATGTCCTTCAGCACGTTGCCCGCGCCGACGCTCGGCAGCTGGTCCTGGTCGCCCACCATGATCAGCCGCGTACCGTCCGTCAGCGCGCGCAGCAGGCTGCGGATCAGGTAGATATCCACCATGGACATTTCGTCCACGATCACGCAGCCGGTCTTGAGTGGATCATCCTCGTTGTGCTGGAAATGGCCCGACTTGGCGTCAAACACCAGCAGGCGGTGAAGGGTCTGGGCCTCGGCGCCGGTCGCCTCGCTCATGCGCTTGGCGGCGCGGCCGGTCGGCGCGGTCAGCACCGCCCCGCTGTCTTCGCCCAGCAGCCACAGGATGCAGCGGATGATCGTCGTCTTGCCGGTGCCCGGCCCGCCCGTGATCACGTAGACACCCCGGGAGACCGCGCCCACGATCGCCTGCTTCTGCTGCTCCGACAGCCGGATGCCGTAACGGCGCTCAAACGCGGCGATGCGGGGATCGTCCGGACGGATTTCGTCCTGTACAGCGGTCAGCATCAGCTTCACCAGCCGCATGGCGGTTTCCACTTCGGCATAGTACAGGCCACTCAGGCAGACCAGCTCCTCCCCGTCGGATTCCGACAGGATCAGGTCCCGCTGGACCAGGAGCCCGTTCAGCGGGACCTCCAGGCGCTGCGGGGAGCATCGCAGCAGCTCCGCCGCGCGGTCCCGGACCGTTTTCATCGGCAGGCAGGTATGGCCCGCGGTCGCGGCCGCCTCCTCCAGGACATATTTGATGCCGTACTGCAGCCGTGTGTCGCTGTCCGCCGACATGCCCATTTTCAGGGCGATCTGGTCCGCCGTGCGGAAACCAACGCGCTCCACCTCGTCGATGATGCGGTACGGGTTGGCGCGCATCACCGCCTCCGTCTCCTTCCCGAACGCCCGGGCGATCCGCTGCGCCAGCGCCGGGGGCACCCCGTTGCGCTGCAGGAACATGATCTGCCGGCGCTCGCCATAGGTCTGCGCGAAGCTGAGCGCGATGTTTTTCGCGCGCTTTTTGCCGATCCCTTTGACCTTCGCGAGCTCCTCCACATTGAGCAGAGCGTCGAACGTCCGCTCCCGGAAGGTCCGCACCAGCAGCTCGGCGGTTGCCCTGCCGATGTATTTCACCTGGCCGGACGCCAGGTAGTTGAGGATATCGGTCAGGCTGGTCGGCTCCTCCATTTCACAGCCGTTGGCCTTCCACTGCCGGCCATAATCCCGGTGCTCCGTCCATCCGCCGTAAAAGGTCACGCGCTCCCCTTCGCAGAGCGGCGGCAGCACGCCCACAACGACGGTTTCCTGCGCGCCCGTCATGACAGAAACGACGCTGTATCCGTTTTCCTCGTTCCGGAACACCGTGCTGACCACGGTCCCCGTCAGCCGTTCCTCATCAGGCACGCCGTCATCCTCCAGATCCATCGCCCGCCCCGGCGCATCCCCGCCGGGGTCCGCGTTACTGTAAAGTAAATTATACGTCAAATTTCCTCCGGACGCAACAGTCTGATTCACGAACCGCCGGATCAGAACAGGTTGACGTTACTGCTCACGGCGTGAACAGTGACCGGGTTGACAAGTCCGCCGGCCGCAGGTATATTGATCGCATCATACCATCGTGTCAGAGGAGGAGGATTCACGCAGATGTCAAGCTTTCTGATCGTAGGTTCCGGATACCGGGCGGAATACTTTGCCCGCGTCGCGGCGGCCCATCCGGACCTGTTCCGGGCCATGTTCCTGTGCCGTTCGCCGCAGAAGGCGGCGCTGATGACGGCCCATACCGGCGCGCCGGCGACCGACCGGCTGGAAGACGCCCTCGCGTTCCGGCCGGACTTCGTGGTCGTGGCTGTGGACCGGGGACATATGGCGGACGTCACGGAGGAATGGGCGCTCCGCGGGTACCCGGTGGTCGCCGAGACCCCGGTCGGAGCTTCCTGGGCGCAGCTGGACCGGATCTGGGCCCTGAGCCGGGAACGCGGCGCAAAAATCGTCAGCTGCGAGCAATACCAGCGCCACCCCGTCATCGCCCGCGGCCTGGACCTGGTCCGAACGGGCCGCATCGGGCGCCCGCTGTCCGCCTCCCTGTCGCTGGCGCACGATTACCACGGCATCAGCCTGATCCGCCGGATGCTGCTCGTGCGCGGGGAATCCTACAGCCTGCGCGCGGCGCGGACAGCCGCCGGCGTCGTCGCCACGGATTCCCGCTACGGCGCGATCCTGGACGGTTCCACCGTCACCGAGGAGCGGGACACCGCCTTTATCACCTTCGATTCCGGCAAGACGGCCGTATATGACTTTTCGCCCGTCCAGTACCGGACCTTCATCCGTTCCCGCCACCTGACCGTCCGGGGCGACCAGGGCGAATGGTGCGACCGGATCGTCATGAGCGTGGACGGGGAAAACCAGCCCGAGCGGCTCTTCCTGATGCCCGAGCTTCCGCCCGCCTATCGCGCGCTGGATACCCAGGCCCTCCGCGACCTCCGCCGGACCTGGACACCGGAGCTCCACCTGGACACCGTCCAGGACGAGTACGCCATCGCCGCCTTCCTCATGGACATGGACGCATACCTGCAGGGCGGTCCCGCCCCCTACCCCCTGTCCGACGCCCTGGACGACGCCGTCTTCTGGCTGCTGCTGACCGAAGCCGTCCGGCATCCCTGGCAGGAGTACCGTCCGCCCGTCGTATACAGCGCCCTGTGATGACGTGTTGCATCTACCGAGTCAGGGAAATCCAACGTCCGAAACGAGAAATCTATGCCATCCTCTCCAGTGGCATACCCAACAGTATCCGATGGCGCGGGAGGCCGCAGGCCGAACCGTCGTCTCCATCCCATAGCCTCCAGTCCCATAGCCCAGCGCCGTACCAGACTGTCCTCTGCGGCACGGAATCCCGGAGTCCGCCGGTTTACCCGGCGGATGAGGCCGCAGGCCGAAACCCGGCTGAAAGCCGGGCG
>CACXEB010000200.1 GCA_902766515.1 uncultured Eubacteriales bacterium | reverse complement strand
TCCGTCATCTGCCGCACGGAGATATCGATCCGCTGGCCGGCGCCCACGCCGAAGCTGTCCGGGATCATCATGAGATCCTCCAGGGTCCTTGGCGGGCGCTTCAGGCTCAGCCAGGCGAAGCAGACGATCACAGCCGCGCAGACAAAGCCGTTCAGGATGTTGGCGAGATACAGGCCGTTCATATGCATCTGCGGGATCAGCACCAGGCTCATGGCCGAGACGCTGGCAAACCCGTCCACGATCGGCAGGACGATGGACAGGGCGCGCTTTTCCGTCGACTGGGCGTAGCAGGCAAAGTGCAGGCTGAGCACCGCGAGCGGCATGCAGAGGGGCATCATGCGGAAGCCCATCACCGTATAACCATAGACCGGATCGGCCGGGTCCCTGAAAAACAGGCGGGTCAGGGGCTCGGCGCACAGGACCAGCGCCGCGGCCACTGCCGTCATCAGCAGCCCACCGCGGAATAGCGCGATGTGCAGGGTATCGATCAGGGAACGGCGGTCCTCCTCGCCGATGCTGATACTGAACAGCATCCGCGACACGCCCAGCATCCCGAAGGGGAGGGCCCAGACCACACCGAGCAGGGAGTTGGAGGCGGCGAACGACGAGATGCCCGCGCTGCCGACATGGGTCATGATCAGCATATTGACGACGATGCACCGGAACATCTCCACAAAGCGGGAAAGGGCGCCCGAATACCCCAACCGCATGATCTCCGGGGCGTCCTTCCAGCGGCATTCCCGTAGGGACAGCTTCAGCTCGGATTTGCCTTTCAGGTAATAAGCAGCCTGGATGCCGAAGAACACGAGCACCGAGATGGAGGAGCTGAGCCCCAGGCCGAAGGCCCCGAGGTTCAGCGGGATGATGCACAGATAGTCGAAGACCGCGTTGACCGCGAAGCTGGCAATGCTGGCTATCATGGTGCGGCGGGTCTGGTTTTCCAGCGAAAGGAACGCGAACAGCTGCTGCCCCAGCACCAGCGCGGGGATGCCGATGCACTGGCCGAGGAGGTACTGGTCCAGCATCTTTTTCTCCGTCGGATCGGCCGTGAGCGAGGCGGTGCCGCCCATGAGCACGCCTGCCACCAGAGCGGCGGTCACCAGCACGGAAGCGGCGGCGGAGATCAGGAGATCGACGGAAAAGACGCTCTGGACAGAATGGGGATCCTTGCCCAGCCGCCGCCCGTACAGCAGCTGGGATCCGCTGACCAGCATCATGTCTTCATTCCCGGGGCAGGCTTCCTTCAGCCGGCGTTCCTTCGCCGGGCGTTCCGGCCTGCAGCCGCTGGATCAGCCGGATCACATCCAGGTCCGCCGGCAGCCAGCTGACGGTGTCCAATTGGTCCGGTCCGAGCCATCGGGCCGCCTCGTGCTCTTTCAGGGTCAGGCGGCCGGACCGGACTGCGCACCAGTAGCATCCCATGGACAGATGGAACTCGGGATAATCATACTCCACCTGGGTGATCAGCCTGCCGACGGTGATCTCCGTGTCCAGTTCTTCCCGGATTTCCCGGACAAGCGCCTGTTCCGGGGTTTCGCCCGGCTCAATCTTCCCGCCGGGGAACTCCCACCCGTCTTTATACGGGCCATAACCCCGCTGGGTAGCGAAAATTTTATTGCCATTCCGGATCACGGCGGCGACGACATGGATCGTTTTCAAGGACGGAACGCCTCTTTTCATCAGAAATGACCGGTCCTGGGGACCAAAGACAATATAAATCAATTGTACCGACGCCGTCAATGAGAATTATGCCGAATCCGGACGCTGGCCGGCGCCTGAAACCAACGCGTTCCGAAGCGCATGACGAAACAATCCCCCCTACGGTCACTGTTCACTCCGTGAACAGTGACGAAACAGAAAAAGCATACCATGGCTGCTGCTTGTAAAACAGCTGGTAAGCATTGACGCGGGCGTTATTTGCGGTATAATGCCTGATGGAAGGGTAAGCTGAAGGGCCCGATGAAACACAAAACGGATGACGGAGGTGCGGGGGATATGCTCAAAGTCTACTGTTACAGCAGGTGTACGACCTGCCAGAAGGCGTTGAAATGGCTGGACGGGAACGGCATCGCCTATGAACTGATCGATATCAAAAGCGACCATCCCGGCGAGGATGCGCTGCGGAAATACCATGCCCTGAGCGGACTGCCGCTCAAGCGGTTCTGGAACACCAGCGGCATCCCCTACCGGGAAATGGGGCTGTCGAAGAGGCTGCCTGACATGAGCGAGGACGAGCAGTATGCGCTGCTCGCGACGGACGGCATGCTGGTCAAGCGGCCGCTGGTTGTCGGGGAGGATTTTGTCCTGACCGGCTTCCGGGAAGAGGAGTGGCAGGATAAGCTGCTGAAATAATCGTCAAAAAGCGTCTCCCTCGCGAAATGTTCTGCGGGGGAGACGCTTTTGTCTTTGCGGGGTAAGCTGCCAGGCTGTATCTGATGGAATGCAGGTGAACACCGGCTGTGTGACAGCCGGGGCGTGGTCAGAACAGGACGCCGCCCTGGGCCGGGGTCATCCGGGAGATCGTCTTGCCGCCGCGCACGGAGCGCAGCACGACCGCGTTGCGGTTCAGCGCGTCGTAGTAGTTCTGCGCGTCCAGCACGATGAAGTTGGCCGGTCTGCCCGCTGCGATGCCGTAGCGCTCGCCCAGGTGAAGGGTCCTGGCCGCGTTGGTGGTGATGAAGCGGTAGCTGTTCATGATGTCCTCGTAGCCCATCATCTGGCAGACGTTCAGGCCTACGAACACCACGTCGCGCAGGCTGCCGTTGCCCATGGGATACCAGGGATCGAAGATGTCGTCATGCCCGAAGGACACGTTGATGCCCTCCGCCGTCAGCTCCTTGACACGGGTCACGCCGCGCCGCTTGGGATAGGTGTCCGCGCGCCCCTGCAGGTGGGTGTTGACCAGGGGATTGGCGACGAAATTGATGCGGCTCATCTTCAGCAGCCGCATCAGCCGCAGCACATAGGCGTTGTTGTAGCTGTGCATGGCGGTGGTATGGCTGGCGGTCACCCGGTCGAACAGGCCGAGCTCCAGGGCGCGGGCCGCGACGGTTTCCAGGCCGCGGCTGGCTTCATCGTCGATTTCGTCGCAGTGCACGTCCACCAGCCTGTCGTTTTTCGCGGCCAGCTCCAGGGCAAAGTCCAGGGACTCGACGCTGTATTCCCGTGTGAACTCGAAGTGCGGGATGGCGCCCACGGCGTCCGCGCCCATGGCGACCGCGTCGATCATCAGCTGCCTGCCGTTGGGATAGCTGAGGATCCCCTCCTGCGGGAAGGCGACGATCTGGATCTCCATCACGTCGCGCAGCTCCTCGCGGAGTTCGATCATCGCTTTCAGGGCGGTCAGGCTGGGATCGGTCACGTCCACGTGGGTGCGGATAAACTGGACGCCGTTGGCGGCATACAGGCGCACGCAGCGCTGCACGCGCTCCCGCACGTCCTCCCGGCTCAGCTTGTCCTTGCGCTTGCTCCAGCATTCAATGCCCTCGAACAGCGTGCCGGACATGTTCCACACGGGATCCCCGGCCGTCAGACAGGTATCCAGGTGCACATGGGATTCGATGAAGGGCGGCAGCACCAGCCTGCCTTCCAGGTCGACCGTCTCCTCACCCGGCGTTGGCGCCAGGGCAGGGGCGATCTGGTCAAAGCGGCCGTCCGTGACGCGGATGTCGGCCAGCTCCGGAGCGTTTTCAATGTATGCGTTGCGAAACAGCATGGATGGGTTCTCCTTATTTCTTCAGCAGTTTGTTGCACACCAGGTAGCAGACGCAGGCCACGGCCATGGCGTTGATGGAGGCGATGCCCCAGTGCACGAAGTTGCCCACCAGCGCGCCGGCGACGACGCCGATCACCGCGCCGATGTTCACGTTTTCCAGCTTGGGTGTGTCGGTCTTGTAGTTCTTGCGGTTCAGGAAGAAATCCAGCACCAGGATCAGGCCGATGGGCGGCAGGGTGGCGTTGAGGAAGTTCAGCCAGCTCACGAAGTTGTAGTACAGCCACATGGCGGTCACCGTGCCGATGATGCCGGCCACGATGACCAGTGGGCGCTTGCGGACCTTGGTGATGTTGGACAGGCCCAGCGCGCCGGTATACAGGGCGTTGTCATTGGTGGTCCAGATGTTGGCGCCCAGCACGATCAGCGCGGGCACGGTCAGGCTCTGGGCGATCATCACGTAGAAGATATCGTCCTTGCCGGTGAAGGCGCCGCCCACGGCGCCGAAGGCGAACATCAGGGAGTTGCCGATGAAGAACGCGATCACGGTGGTGATCACGGCGATCTTGTTGGATTTGGAGAAGCGGGTGAAGTTGGGGGTGGCGGTACCGCCGCTGACGAAGGAACCGATCACCAGGCCGACGCCGCTGAACAGGGTGATGCTGCCGGTGTTCTTGGCGAAGATGGCCGCCAGCCCGCCGCCCTCTGTGGTGGCTGTGATCATGGAGTAGATGCCCAGCACGGCGATCAGGGGGACGCTGACATAGCTGACGATCTCCATGCCCCGGATACCGAAGTAGGCGGAGGCGGTCATGCAGATGCCGGCGAGGATGATCAGCAGCCAGGGGCTGCAGCCCATGACCTCGGCCGCGGGGATGGCGAACATCGCCACGCCCACGCCGAACCAGCCGATCTGCGTCAGGCCGATCATAGCGGAGGGCAGGTAGCTGCCGTATTTGCCGAAGGAGCGCTGCGCCAGCAGGTCAAAGGACAGGCCGCTTTCGCTGCCCACATAGGCCAGCATGCCGGTATAGCAGGCCAGGATCGCGCCGCCCAGCAGTACGGACCAGATGAAGCCGCTCAGGTCCATGCCGTTGCCCAGCTTGGCGCCGACGCTCATGCTGGCGGAGAAGAAGGTGAAGCCCAGCATAATGAAGAACATGGGCCAGAACTTTTTGCGGGAAGTGGCGGGAACGCGCTCGAAGGTATAGTCGGTATCGGTGTGCGGACGGGGAGCGGTTTGCGTACTCATGGAAATGCCTCCTTTTATGTTTTGGTGTTTGTCGGAGGGCCGAAAAAACGCGGCTCTCCGTCAAGGAAAGCCGCGCTGAACACGCAGATGGATACAACAATGTACCGCAGTCCTTGGCGGCCTCACGGGACCGGCCTTAAAGCACCGGGGGCATTGTAATATAGCGGTGCCGGATTTGTCAATGTGGATTCCGGCGGATTTCTGATGAAATTCCGGCAGGATGCGCCCGGTGATGCAGCATGCGGTCATTTTCCGGCCGCCGTTTCCGAAAAAACACGGACTGCAGGCAGGAAATTGCGGGGCGACGCAGAAAATAATGAGCTGTCTTTTGACGGAAACGTCTATGGGGGCAGGCGTTTGCCTGCTGCGACGGAGGAGTGCCGGAAGACGCGAAAAACACGAGGAGAGGGTCGGGGAGCGCCGCGGAGCCCCCTGGCGACAGATACAGATATGGAAAAGGATTTTAAGCTGCTGATCATCAATCCCGGTTCAACCTCCACCAAAATCAGCCTCTTTGT
>CACXEB010000199.1 GCA_902766515.1 uncultured Eubacteriales bacterium | reverse complement strand
GGGGAGTTCGACTTTATCCGGAACGGCATCCAGGGGATGAACGGCGTCCTGCACGTGTTCTTTTCCTTTTACGCGGCCGTCCTGTATGTCGCCGCGCCGGCGATCTTCACCTTCACCGTGTTCATCTCCATTTTCCGGGACGCCTTTACGGAAATCATTTTCTTCTTCCACCGGAAATCACCGCTGTTTATCTTCTCCTGCCTGAACGAAAGCGCCGCCGCCATGGCGGTGAGCATCCTGCAGTCCGACAGCGTCCAGGAAACGGACCGGCGGGCAAAAGGCCTGATCGTGTTCTGCGGCGTTCCGCGGGACGGGGAGGAAAGGGAGAAGCAGACCGCCCTGGTGCCCGTCCTGACCGGCAGGCAGGCGCTGGTCCTGTTCACGGCAAAAACCGCGGATCAGCTGAACCTGTCCCGTTTTCACAATGAAATCACCTTCTTCCTGATGGATCCGTCGGACGCGAAGAACGTGCAGGATGCCTCCGCCCTGAGCGATGCCCTCCTGAAGCAGGCGGAACAGGCGCCGGCAGGCCAGCGGCCGCACATCCCGCGCATCCTGGTCTACGCTGCCTCCCCCGCCTCCATCCCCCTGATTGAGGCGATCACCCATCCGGAGAAAAACGGTGAGAAAAACATCAGCCGGGTCTCCGTGCCTGATGCCACCATCGCAAAAATCAAAGACATTATTGACAGCGCCTGCAGCACGGACAGCAGCAAAGAGACGAATCAGGCCAACATCGTCCATGCCATCCAGAACGGACTGCAGGCGCAGCCGCTCCTCTTTTCCCAGCCGTTTTCCCTGATGCGCGTCGACGTGAAAAAACAGATGGCCCTGCGGATCATCCGGGACATTCAAAACAGCGAAGCCTACCAGACCAGCATGGACACACAGAAAAGCATCACCATCACCCTGCTCGGCCTGGGCGGCATCGGGAAGGAAATCCTGGAAACCCTGCTGTGGATGTGCCAGCAGTATGAGCGCAGGCTCATCGTCAACGTGTTTGACACGACCGGCCCGGAACTGGGCGACGACCCGGACGCGGCCCACAATCCGCTGTACGACCGCCTCGCCTACGAATGGCCGGAGCTGATCAGCACCAACCGGCAATGGCAGCAGGATCCCGCTTCCCGTCCGGACACGGAAGCGGATTACGACATCCGGTTCTTCTTCGGCATGGACTGCTTCAGCAACCGTTTCCGGGAACTGTTTGAGGATGGATCCGACACCAGCCGGCGGCTGCAGCAAAGCGCCCTGGTCATCTGCTCGCTGGGGAACGATGACCGAAACCTCGAAGCGGCCCTGATGATGCGCCAGCTGTTCAAGGGCAAAACAGGCAACCGGCAGCCGGACATCTACGCCGTGGTGTATGACGATCAGCAGTCCGACTGCGTCTCGGCCCACGGCCAGCTGACGCACTACTACAAGAATACCCCCTATGACGTCAAAACGGTGGGCAGCATGCGGGAGCAGTATGATTTCACAGGGATCGCGGACATGGCCGAAATCGAAAAAACCGCTCTGGTCCACCATATTTCCTGGATCTGCACCCGCACGGAAACGGATAAGAATCCCTGGCCCGCCATGAAAGACGAGGATAAAACCACCGCGTTGAAATCGGCGCTGGATCGTTATATCCACTACGAGTACTACCGCCAGTCCTCGCTGGCCAAGGCGATCCACAAGGCTTCCCTGGAGGCGCGGCAGGTCTATCCATGGGACGGCACCCTGCTGCAGGACAAAAAGCGGCATGATTTTAACAACCTTGAATGCCGCTGTACGCTCTGCCGATCCCGGATCACCGAGCACATGCGCTGGAACGCGTACATGCGCGTGAAGGGCTACCGCTATGGCAGCGAGCGGAACGACATGGCGAAAATCCACAACTGCCTGAAGCCGTGGACCGAACTGCCCGAAGGGAACCGGATCAGCGACTGATCCCGACAGAATGCGAGGAGAGACTGAAAAATGCACCTGGACGCATTGATTACCGCCGCAGATTTTCTCTGCCGCCATTCCCCTGCCGGATATATCACGCCTGAGAAAAACACCCTCCTCGTCTGTGGAAACACCGATGACGCGCTGGCGGACGCTTTTTTCGACCTGCTGGTCTCCACCGCCTATAAGAAGGGCGTTCCGATCCG
>CACXEB010000198.1 GCA_902766515.1 uncultured Eubacteriales bacterium | reverse complement strand
TCCAGCGGAATGCCGTTGATACCGGTCACATACAGCATGAAGCGGTACTTGTCCCCTTCGCGCTTCATGCGGATCTTGCCGCCCACCAGGTCGCCGGTGCGCAGCTGGAAGCGCCGGACCTGCGCCGCTGTCAGGCAGATAATGGTCTCATCATCCAGGCTGTCGTCCGCGTACAGGAACGCGGAGCCGTCCTTCAGCAGTACGCAGAGGCCTTCGGCGTCCACGGACTCATCCTGCGCCAGCAGCTCGTTGACGGCGGGCTTGCCCAGGCTCTGGTAATCCCTGAGGGCCGGCGGCTGCACCGTCGTGCGGGCATACTGATAGCCGACGCCGCGGGGCTGCGCTTCCTGAGCCGCGGCACCGTCCGGGATCATATCGCCGCGGACCGGCGGCTGTTCCGGCTGCCGGGGCGTTTCGGCAGGACCGAAGCGCTGCGGGGGCTGCGGCGCTGCGGCGGGCGCGCGTCCCTGCGCCGGTGTGCGCGTAGTATCCGCCGTGCGCTGCTGGTAACCCGCATGCGTCCCCTGGGAGGACTGCTGGGGCGCGTGATAATTGCCCTGCTGGAAGCTGCGCGGGTTGTGCCAGGCCTTGGTGGCGTTGTCAATATGGAACGCCGGCGCCTTGCTGGAGATCGTGCTCAGTACGTCGCTGGTGTGCTGGGACGGCGCAGCGGCAGCCGGACGGACGGGATCGGAGCTGTAGCGCGGCCGGTCAGCCGCGGGGCGGGAATAGGTGCCCATGCCATATCCGATCTCCCGGCTCTCATCATCGTCGTCCGCAATGATGGACGCCTTGCGCACCGGACGCTTCGGCGCTTCCGCCGTGGCTTCCTGCGCCGCCGCAGGCTGTGCGGCCGGCGCAGGTTCCGCCGCGTCCAGCAGGCTCTGCTGTCCCTGCTCATATTCCGTCAGGCGCTCAATGATGCCCTGCTTATTGATGCCTGCGGACAGCGGGATCCGGTGCTCACGCGCGTATTTCCTTAAATCGCTAACGGTCATTTCTTCCCAGCGGGTCGCCATATCTTCTCCTCCGATTCTGTCAGACAATTACATCAAAATTTCGATCTTGCGATACGGTTGTCTTCCATTAAGGATCATTATAGCAGATAATCCGGCGCTTTGCAAGGAAAAATAAAGGGTTTCACAGAAAAACATTGAAAACAGCATCGGATGGAGCCGGTCAGCCCATTCTTTCCGCTTTCTCCATCGCTGCCCCTGCGGCCCGGATGACCGCCGCACGGAAACCGCGGTCCTCCAGCGCGGCGACCGCCTCGATCGTCGTGCCGGCCGGGGAGCATACCATCTCGCGCAGCTCCGCCGGGCTCTTTCCCGTTTCGCGCAGCAGCGCGGCGCTGCCGTACAGCATCTGCGCAGCCATGCGGACCGCCTGCTCGCGGTGCAGCCCGCCCAGCACGCCCGCGTCGGCAAGCGCGTCCACAAACATATACACATAGGCCGGCGCGCTGCCGCTGATGCCAATCACGGCGTTCAGCTGCCGCTCGGCGACCGTTTCCGTGCGGCCCAGGACACCCATCAGCCGCTGCGCCAGCGAAAAGGCTTCCTCCGATACATTCCCGTCCCGGCACAGGGCGATCATTCCTTCGCCGATCAACGAAGGCGTATTGGGCATGGCCCGGACGACCTGGAAGCGCCCGTCCGTCGCTTCCCTGAGCCGGCTCAGCTTGTACCCCGGCGCGATCGAGATCAGGCAGGCGCCCGTCCTGCCCGACACGCGCAGCTGTTCAAGCACCTCCGGATACTGCTGCGGCAGGACGGCCAGGATAACCGCCTCCGCATCCCGGATCGCCGCCGCGTTGTCACTGGTGCAGGGCAATCCCGTCCCCTCCAGGTTTTCCGGCAGCCTGCCGCTGGTATTCGTCACGCACAGCGACCAGTCCGCCGCCCGGTCGCGAAGCAGCCCCGCGGCGATGGCCGAGCCCATTTTCCCCGTTCCAAGAATCGCTATCTTCATGTGTATCCGCACTCCTTTCACACGTCCGTCCGCCGGCCGGCGGACCCGGAAAAACTATACCACAAAAACGCCGGATCCGCCACTTGTTTTCCAAAGTTCTTGTCACTGTTCACTTTGTGAACAGTGACAACAAGGGGGACTGGCGTCCCCCCTGCGGGACCCCCCTCTCAGATTTGCCTGAACGGCAAATCTGCAAGGTACAAACGGCTCCGCCGTTTGGTCCTCGCACCGTACATGCCGCTGCTGCGGATTACAGTCGGAGGGTGCCC
>CACXEB010000197.1 GCA_902766515.1 uncultured Eubacteriales bacterium | reverse complement strand
GGAAGACTGAGACCGGTGATTTCATCCGCCTGGCTGTACCATGGCGCTGTTTCGTACTCATAATCGTACATCTCTCCGAACCCGCTGAAAGTCAGCACGCCGCCGTCCAGAGACCAACTCAGGCTGGGGCCGCATTCGTTGATCGGGCCGATAAAATGCAGATGCCCGCTGTTCATGATATTCGTCAGTACGTCGTTCCCTGTCGCTATTCCGATTTGTGCCCACTGCTCAGCGGTGCCATCATAATAGAGTTCTCCGTCGGCTGCATATGGCATAAAGGCAAATTCGCCGATCCAGGTCAGTGAGTCCGGCAGGGTCAAGCTGTCCAGATCAAGGTACGCGAAAGCATAGGCGCCGATTTCCGTTACGCCGGCAGGTACGGTATAGTCGCCGGTTTTCCCCGCGGGTACGGAAAGCAGAACGGTTTTGTCCTTGCTCATCAGCACGCCATCAACTGCCGTATACACCGGGTTCCCAACATACACCATAAAGTTCGTTATATAAGGCGCCTCGAGAAAAGCTGTCGGAGAGATATAGGTCACGCCGGCCGGGATGACGATCTTCGTCAAATGGTTATAACCGCCGAAAGCATAGTCAGAGATCCGCTCTACCGTATTCGAAAGACTTACATGGCTCAACCATTCACAGCCATAGAAGGAATAGCTGCCAATGCTGGTGACACCATGATCCACAATGACCTCCATCACGTCCTCCGCGGGCCATGGAGAACTCTCAGGTCCAAAGTCGTACATCCCGCCGGTACCGGAGATGCGCAGCACACCGTCTGCTCCCAGTTCCCAGGTCAGGCCGTCGCCGCAGATACCTGAAGGCAGGGGCGAGGCGTCGAGGACATGGATCGTAATGGAGGCGCTGCCATTAAGCCAGCCCTCCTTCTCCACGCAAAGCTTTAATTCATAATCGCCCGCCTGGGATATCACCTGCGAAAGATCGAGGCTGAACATATCGACGGTATACGCATCCATCAGGATGACTTCGTCCTGGCTGCCCTCCCGGTAATGCAGTTCTAAAGACACAGCGTCAGCCGTCTGGGCTTCAATGTTCAACATCATCGGGCCATCCAGGGACAGCTCCAGTTCGTCCGAAATCTCCATGTATTCAAAGAACACCTGCGGCGCCGGCACCGCACCGTGCTCAAGGACCAGGACGCTGCGAACCGCCGAAACGGACCATACGCCGTCGACCCGGCACCAGAATGTGATTTCATACATGCCGGGCCCGTCATTCAGCCAGAGGATGCCGCTTCCTTCAGCCGTGGGGGATACAGGCATGCCCTGTTCGTTGAGGATCTCATGACTTGAAGCATCGAACCGCGTCCATGAATACGCATAGGCATCGGCGGCAAGGCCGTCTGCCACTGTGATGGCATAGGTAACAGAAGGCTCCTGATGAATCTCCATGGAGACCGCGAAGATAGGAACGTATGGATCCGCAAGGTCGTCATAGCCATCAATAGTGACCTCCGGCGCACCGGGCAGCCCAGCGTCCTCCAATTCAAATATAAGGAAGTCCGGATCGCTGTCGTTTTCGGTCACAGAGGGATCATCGGAATACGTCTCGTGTGTCCAGGCGGTGGCGATGAGTTTATACCAGCCTGGCTCAGCCGTATATATACCCGGCACGGTGAAGGTATCATTTTCCCCGTCGCAAAGATAAGAAAGCTCCGCGTGGAAAACGTCATCTTCGTCCAGCCGGCCAAATTCCACATAAACGACCACCGCACCTTCCGGGATCGTGACCCAGCCCTGGATATCTGTCCCAATCCGGTCGTCGTGATCAACATCCAGCTGCGGCCTGGCAATCCCGGACGGACCGCTGATCAGTTGGTGGTCCATACCGTAGATATATACGGTTTCACCCGTTTCATCCGGATAATACCAGTACTGATCAGTATCGAAGCTGAGCGTTGTACCTTCCATATCGTCCTGCAGATACCACTCGGTCAGCTCCCCGTCCGCACTGTAGACACAGTACTCTGTAACGCCGGTGTCACCGTCGTAATATCCGATCCGGACGCCCAGGAACGTGCAGCCGTATTCTGTAATGTACTGCGGCAGGTTCAGGGTCCAGGTAACCCGGTCTTCGGTCACAATGTCTTCCAGTTCTTGCCTGTAGTCCCCATCCGTATACACTGCTCCCTGGACATCCCAGTTTGATGGCAGGTTGGATACGGCCACGGTCAGGACGCTGCCGCTTTCCTGAAAGGTAAAGCTGAAATCCTCAGGCTTGCAGGATTTTTGCAAGATCGGCAGGTCATCCAGCGTCTGCATGGAATTGCCGGAATTACCGGTCAGCCGCGGGAGCGCCACGGTATCGCTGAAGCCGCACAGCCGGCATACGCGTTTTTGCATACCGTCCCCGGCACGGTCCGGCTCTGTTTCCACGCTCCAGCTGCTGAACTGGTGGGCGTTCATATCAACATCGCCGCGCGTCACGGTCTTCCGCTCCCCGCAATTCACGCAGACTTGCGAATACCTTGCCGGGCTGACGCAGGTTGCCGCGGCCTCCAGGGTCTCCGGACCCCACTGATGAACTTCTTCCGCCACTCCTGGCCGCACCAGGCTGAGAAGCACCATCACTCCCGTCAGCGCAAGCAGACACACTAACCTTGAAAAACGCCCCATTGATTCACGGCCTCCTTGATGGATCATCTTTTCACAAAATGTCAGCAGCCTTTTCGCCTGCTTTTGTGTTCCTCCACAGAGCAGGCGTTCGGGGAACCGTATTCGATCGCTCCCACATACCATGATCATTATATCAGGGTTTCCTTTCCGTTTCAAGTGCAGCCATGGGTTCCAGCAGGACGATCGCTTGCGAAAGCTCACTGTTCACTCTGTGAACAGCGAGCTGTATGTCAGGCCGCGCTCCGCGCAGTACTGTTCCGCGTAGCTGCCTTGGACCACGGTCAGCGTCAGACCGTCGCAGCCGAGGAAGGCGTCCTCACCGATCGACGTCACGCTGGGCGGAAGGGCCAGGCTGACCAGGCCGGTACAGGCAGCGAACGCCTGATCCCCGATCACCGACACGGAATTGCCCAGGCTGACGTCCGTCAGCCCGGCGCACCCGGCAAATGCCCGGTCCCCGATGACGGTCACGGAATAGGGAATGGTGACCCGGGTGATGTCGGCGCATCCGGCGAACACGCCTTCCCCGATGGTCGTGACCGGGAACCACATCAGCGTATCCGGGATTTCCAGGTCGCTTTTGATTTTGAGGTATTTTACGATCCGGGCAGCGCCGTTGGGCAATTCCCTGAAGAGGTATTTGCCGGTGTCATACTCGGCGCCGGTTTCCGGCGCCATCATGATGCTGATCGTCTGCGCGGGCGTGTCCGGCAAAACGGTGATGGATTGGATCACATCCGCATAGCCGTCCTTCCGGACCGTCAGCGTGAGCCCGCCGGCCCGGACATGGTCAAAGGCCCGGCTGCCGGCGTCGTCCGCATCTCCGCGGAACACCAGGTCGCCGGGGTTCAGGATGACGCCCTTGTACCCCTGGTTTCGGGAGGTACAGGCAATGGCCGCGCCGGGGAGGGGCTCGCCCGTCGCCGCATCAAGGACAATGACCCGGATGCTGCCGCGTTGGGGAACCATTTTCACCGGCTCGTCCGGTTCGGTACGATGGCCGCCCCGCAGCTCCGCCACGAGGGATTCATCCCCATACAGGTCCTTTGAAAAGCGGAATGAATACATGCCGGGCGGAAGGTCCTTGATCTCAAAGGTACCGTCCGCGCCGCTGAGCGCCGTCCCGGTCTGCCCGTGATCCGAGGTATAATCGATCCTCACCTGATCCAGCGGCCGACCGGTCTCACCGTCAATCACCATGCCGGCGATGCCTGCGCGCAGATCCAGACGCTCCATTCTGACATCGTACAGCGCTCTCCCGCCTCTGTGGTACTGCCCGATCTCCGCCGCGGAGAAATAGTAATATCCCTTGTCCTTATAGTCTTCTTTTTCAAAATATACCGCTGTAGACGTTTCACAGCTCTGCACATACCAGTAGCCGTTATGAATCGTATACGTCTTCAGCACCTGCTTGCCGCCATTGAGATAAACGCTCACGGTCACGCCTTCGAGCGGTTTTCCTGTCTCCTTGTCCATGACGGAGCCATCCACGATCACCCGGTTCGTATACGACGACTCTTTCTTGACAACCAGCGGGCAATAATCCGTCCTGCTGTTGCTTCGGTCAAACATCAGCATGGGAATATCACCGTTGCCATAATGCTGCGGATCGGTGAGCAGCGCCTGGGGGAAATCATGGATGTCCTCTCCAATGTGCCTGATGCCATGCAGGAATGCCTGCCAAATACTGTCACCGTCATAGCCGGTATGCTGATTGAACGGATCATCGCTGCCCCGGTTGGCCGGATCCGTATCCGCCGGCCGGCTATTATCCCGATTGAATATGGTCTGGCTGAAACCGCGGCTTGTGACCGCGTCGCAGATTTCCGAACAGGTGATGGTCGGGTCAGCCTTTTTCAGCTCGTCAACGCATTTGGAGAACAGCTTCACAAAACTGCCGAATT
>CACXEB010000196.1 GCA_902766515.1 uncultured Eubacteriales bacterium | reverse complement strand
CAGGGCGGACAGCAGGACGAGCAGCGCCGGCAGCACCTCCATCCGTTTGCGTTTCATCATACTTCTCTCCGTATCATCAGTCCGTGAGATGATCGTTGACGATTTCCCGCGCCACGCGGCCGTGCTCCAGCACGATGGTCCGCTGGGCCGCCTCCGCCACCTCCGGGTCATGGGTGACCACGATCAGGGTCGTCCCCTCCCGGTGCAGCTGGCGGAACAGGTCGATCACGATGTTCTCGTTGGCCTCGTCCAGGTTGCCGGTCGGCTCGTCCGCCAGGATGAGCTCCGGATGGTTGATGAGCGCCCGGGCGACGCAGACGCGCTGCTGCTCGCCGCCGGACAGCTGGCTGGGCAGGTGCCGCGCCCGCTCCCGGAGGCCGACGCGCTCCAGCGCCTCCAGCGCCTCCTCCTCATCCGGCAGGGAATGATAATACTGGCTGACCATGATGTTCTCCACCGCGGTCAGGTAGTTGACCATGTGGAACTGCTGAAAGATCAGGCCGATCTTGTCGCGCCGGATCTCCGTCAGCGCCTTGGGGGATTCCCTGGAGATGTCCACCCCGTCCAGCAGCACCTCGCCGCGGGTGGGCCGGTCCATGCAGCCGATGATGTTCATCATGGTAGACTTGCCCGATCCGGACGGGCCCATGATGGCCACCCACTCGCCCTGGTCGACGTGCAGGCTCACGTTGTCGAGCGCCTTCAGCTCGCCGTAGATTTTGGACACATTTTTAATTTCCAACAGACTCATAGCGGATCATTCTCCTTTCAGCACCAGCGCGGGATCGATGGAGACCGCGCGCCGGATCGGCACCTGGCAGCTGGCCGCGGCGATGAGCATGGAGACGGCGACCGTCACCGGCAGCAGCAGCGGCTGGAACACGATGGACGAGCCGAACACCTGCACGCTGACGACCTGGGCGAACGCGAAGCCCAGGACCGCCCCCAGGATGCCGCCCAGCGCGCCCAGGAACAGGCCCTCCCCCAGAAATTCGGTCCGGATCGCGCTGTCCGGCGCGCCGAGGGCCTTGCGCAGGCCAATTTCGCGCCGGCGCTCCGTCACGACCGCCGTCATGGTCGTGGACACGCTGATCATCGTCAGCGCCAGCACCACGACCGTCACCAGAAAGACCAGGGCCTGCAGCTTGCCCAGCACCGTGGTCTCCGACCGCGTAACGCGCTTGACCAGCCGCGCGCGGACCCCCTCCGAGGTCATCGCGTCCGCGTACGCCTGCAGGTCCTCCGTCGAGGGCGCCTGCACGCTGAGCTCCATCACGTCGATCAGGCCGCTGTCCCCCGTCAGGCTGTCCAGGTCCTTCAGGGACATGTAGATATAGCCTTCCTCCTCGCCGCCGGTCTCCAGGATGCCCACCACGGTGAAGGACCGCCTGGCCTCCGCCGGGCCGCCCGTGGCCTTGTGCGCGCTGTTGAGCGCGGCGACCACGGCTGACGAGGTGACGGTCGCGCCGCTGAGGGCGTCCACGTCCCCTTCGCCGATCGGCAGGGACTTCCCGATGAACTGGCCCAGGTAGGCCGCGTCCGACGCGGTCCGGCCGCCGAACTCCTCCGTCTGCAGGGAGGCGTCGACGGTCAGCGAAGCGATGCGGGCGGCCTCGTCCAGCTCGGCGCTGACATACACCAGCGCGCCCTGCCAGCCCTCCGCGCTGCCGGCCAGGCGGGCGCCGGGCACCCAGTCCCCGGACGCGTCGCCGTCCGCCGCAGCCGCCGGCTTGTAGGTCAGCTCGATCACGCGGCCGACCCGCATGCCCAGGGTTTCAGAGATCTCCCGGCCCAGCATCACCTCGTGGCTGTTTTCGGGATAGCGCCCGTCCACATGGAAATACGGGCTGGTCTTCTGCGCCTGCTCAAAGTCCGTGCCGGCGGTCGTAAAGCTGAGCTGGCGCGATACCATGTCCAGCCGGACATACCGGTAGGGCGTGGCGCCGACCAGGGCGCCGTCGGGCACCTTGTTGAGGGCCGCGTCCGCCGCGTCCCGGGACATCGACGCGTCCCCGTCCGGAAGCAGGATCATGTTCGCGCCGTAGTTGCGGAACTGGGCGCTCATCTGCCGCGGCACGTCCACATAAATCGTCACCATGCCGGCCAGGATGGTCGCGCCGACGGCAATGGACAAAAGCGCGATCAGCATCCTGGACCGCCGCCTAAGCAGCGAGGCGGTGATCATCCTGAAAAACATCTTACGCTTGGTCATAGCAGCCTCTATCCTCTACTCTTTCTGTGGCGCCGCGGGGTCAATGCCCGCCGTGCAGCACTTCCGCCGGCCGCAGGCGCAGGACCATGCGGATCGCCGGGATGCAGCCCGCCATCGTCATCAGCACGATCAGGCCGGCGACGATGGGGATGACCAGCGGCTTCATTTCCACCGACGCGCCGAACACGCTCTGACCGATCAGCTGCGCAAAGCCGAAGCCCATTCCGTACCCCACCGCGCCGCCGATGAGCGCCGTCACCAGGATCTCCGAAACCACGATGCCGGTGATCTGCCCGTCCCGCGCGCCGATGGCCTTCAGCAGGCCGAACTCCTGCGAGCGCTCCATGACGCCCGCGGTCACCAGGTTGGAAATGCCCAGCGCCGCGCCGATCAGGCTCAGGGCGGTGATCAGGATCATCAGCAGCTGCGTCTTCTCCAGGATCGCGCCCTCGCCCTCGGCCACCTGCCGGACGGCGGACGCCATGGAGCCGCTGATCGCCTCCTGAATCTGGTAGCAGATCGCGCTGACATAGGCGGTGCAGTACCAGGTTTCATAATCGGTGCTGGACAGCGCGGCGGGGTTCAGCGCCGCGCGGCGGGAAAGCTCGTTGTCCGGCGTGGTCAGCGCGCTGACCTCGATGGACGCGATCCGGTTCTCCCGGTCGGTCAGCAGCTGCACCAGGTCCAGGCAGGCATAGACCCGCCCGTCCTCGTCGCCGCCGGCGTCGTAAACACCGACCAGCGTCACGGTCTCCTCTCCGTCGGCGGTTTTCACCGTCAGGCGGTCGCCGACGGTGACGCCCAGCCGCTGCGCCAGCTGCGCGCCCATCATCACCTCGCGCAGGGCGTTCTCATCCGACTCATCGATCCACCTGCCCTGCGTCAGGTCCCACCACGCGCGCAGGGACCGGACGCCGGCGTCCAGGCTTTCGCCGGTGGGCAGGTCCAGGCGTTTTTTGAACCAGGTGCCCACCATAGGCGCCGTTTCCCGGCCGTCCAGCGTGACCTCCGCCTGCAGGAACGGCGCGAAATCGACGATGTTGTACGCCCAGAAGATCGTCTTGAGTTTGCCCAGCTCGTCCTCCCGCAGATAGGCGGTACTGAGCTCCCCGGCGCCGTCGCCGGTCACGCTGTAGATATCGCTGAGCAGGCTGGACGCTTTGGGCTTGACGACAATGTTCGCGCCATAGGTCTTGAGCTCCTGGTTCACCTTGTCGCCCACATCCAGCATCACGTTCAGCATCCCGGTCGCCAGCGAGGCGCCCAGGGCAATGGTAAAGGCGATCAGCAGCATCTTGCTCTTCTGACGGAAGAGCGCGCCGCGTATCATCCGGAATAACATGCAGCTTCTCCTTGTGTCCCTTTAATAATCTTGGCAGTAACACCTGCAACTGTCCTCTTCGGCACAGAATCCATACAGACGCGGGAGGCCGAAGGCCGAACCGTCGTCTCCATCCCATAGCCGTCCATTCCCAAAGCCAAGCGGCGTATTCTCCTGTCCTCTGCAGCACGGAATCCCGGAGTCCGCCGGTTCACCCGGCGGATGAGGCCGAAGGCCGAAACCCGAAGGGCGATGGGATGGGAGTGCCGCAGAGGACGTGACGGGGGAGGTGTCGGAGGGGCACCCTCAATGGCATAAAGATAACTTCGAAATCAGGTCATTGTAATTGCTTCTTAGCTTCGGATGCT
>CACXEB010000195.1 GCA_902766515.1 uncultured Eubacteriales bacterium | reverse complement strand
GACGTCATCTCGATCTACATCTTCCTGCAGTACTTTGAAAACCTGGACGTGGCGCTGGACGAATCGGCGGTGCTGGAGGGCTGCACGTACTTCGGCGTGTTCTTCAAGATCCTCCTGCCGCTGACCAAGCCGGCGATCATCACCGTGGCGGTGCTCAAGGGCGTGGGCGTGTACAACGAGTACTACAACGCCAACCTCTACCTGAACTCCGACAAGTACTACACCGTGTCCACGGCGCTGTATTCGTTCACGGGCCCGTACAAGTCGCAGTACAACATCATCTGCGCCGGCGTGCTGCTGACGCTGCTGCCGCCGCTCATCGTCTTCCTGTTCTTCCAGAAGCAGGTGTACGCGGGCCTGGCCAGCGGCTCCGTCAAGGGCTGATCACAGGGAGGGAAGGACATTGCTCAAGAACCAGCTGAAGGATCACCTGACCGGCAGAATCCTCCCGTTCTGGGAGCGGCTGGCCGATCCCGCGTGCGGCGGATACTACGGCTATGTGGACAAGGACCTGCGCGTCCGTCCGGAGGCGGACAAGGGCGCGATCCTCAACAGCCGCATCCTGTGGACGTTCTCCACGGCGGCGCGGGTGCTCGGGGACGGTCATCTGCGGCCCTACGCGGAGCGGGCGTACGCCTTCCTCAGCCGCTTTGAGGACCCGGAAAACGGCGGCGTGTACTGGAGCGTGACCCATGACGGACACCCGAAGGACACGACCAAGCACACCTACTGCCAGGCGTTCGCGATCTACGGGCTGGCTGCGTATTACCGGCTGACGGGCGACGCGGAGGCGCTCGGGAAGGCGGTCGCCCTGTACCGGGTGATCGAGGACCGGTGCCGCGACGCCGGCGGATACGGGGAAGCCTACCGGGCGGACTTTTCGCCCGAAAGCAACGAGAAGCTCAGCGAGAACGGCGTCATGGCCGCCCGGACCATGAATACGCTGCTCCACGTGGTCGAGGCGTACACGGAGCTGTACCGCGCCTGGCCGGACGCGGAATTGCGCCAAAAAGGCGCGGAAGCGCTTGCCTGTTTCCTGCAGACGATATATAATCGGTCTGAGCGGCGGCTGGACGTGTTTTTCGACGCGGATTTCCGTCCGCTGCTGGACATGCAGTCCTACGGCCACGATATCGAGGCCAGCTGGCTGCTGTGGGACGCGGTGACGGCGCTGCTGCCGGAAAGCGAATGGGCACCCTACCGCGCGATGTGCCTGGACCTGGCCGGAAGCGTCTGCGAGCGGGCGTTTACGGATCACGGCCTGAGGAACGAGCGCGTGAACGGGGTCAACGACGAGCTGCGGATCTGGTGGGTGCAGGCGGAGACCCTCCTGGGCCTGGACAACGCCTGGAAGCTGAGCGGCGATCCCGTCTGGCGGGAGCGCATGGACGTCCAGTGGGCCGCCATCCAGCGGCTGATCGTGGACAAGCGGCCGGAAGGCGAATGGTACTGGTCCGTGTACGAGGACGGCAGCCTGACGGAGCGCCCCATGGTGGAAGAATGGAAGTGTCCTTACCATAACAGCAGGATGTGCCTGCGGCTGATCGAGTAGCGCGGGCATGTCGGAAGGTCGGGCGATCGGATGAAGAATGTGACGATGCGGGATATCGGCAGGATCGCGGGCGTCAGCGCCGTGACGGTCTCCAAAGCCCTGTCCGGCAAGCCGGGCATGAGCGATGAGATGCGCAGGCGGATCCTGGACATCGCGGACGAGATGCACTACCAGTATCCGGCCGCCGACCAGCTGCGGCTGAAGTCCCAGCTGGACATCGGCATCCTGATCCCGGAGCCCTATTTCCGGCCGGAATCCTTCTACGCCGTGCTGTACAAGAAGCTGATCACCTGCCTGAGCGACAACGGCCACTTCGGCCTGCTGGAGCTGGTGCCGGGCAGCGACGAGGCCGCCCTGGCGCGGCCCCGCCTGCTGGATACGCGGCATGTGGACGCGCTCATCCTGCTCGGCCAGCCGGCCAAGGAGTACTACAGGATGATCGCGGGCCTGGGCACGCCGGTCGTCTTCCTGGACTTTTACGACGAGCAGGGCAGCGCCGACGCCGTGGTGGGGGACAATACCTACGGCGGCTACCGGCTGACCAGCCACCTGATCAAGAACGGGCACCGGGAGATCGGCTTCGTGGGCAATATCCGCGCCACCAGCAGCATCCTGGACCGTTACCTGGGCTACTACCGCGCGATGCTGCTGCACGGACTGACGCTCCGGGAGGACTGGATCATCAGCGACCGCGACGGCCGCAACCACCTGATCCCGCTCGCGCTGCCGGAACAGCTGCCGACCGCGTTCGTGTGCAACTGCGACCGGATCGCCTGCGCCCTGATCGAGGCGCTGCAGGCCCGGGGACTGTCGGTGCCGGGCGATATTTCCGTGACGGGGTTTGACGATTTTACCGGCGAGGGACGCACCAGCGTACCGCTGAGCACCTTCCGCCTCGACCTGGACGGCATGGTGGAGCTGGCGGTCAAGACCGCCGTGGAGCGCTGTTCCGGCGCCCGCCGCCCCTTCGGAAGGACGGTCGTCAGCGGGCAGCCGGTGTACCGCGCGTCGGAGAAACCGATCGCATACTGATGGAGATGAGTGACATATGATGAGAAGCCGCAGCTTTGATTCCCTGATGGAAGCGTATGAGCGCGTCGTGAGCCGGCCCAATCCGGTGGACGAGCATTTCTATAACGGCATCTATACGCGCTACCGGCATCCGGTGCTGACGCGCGAGCACATCCCGCCCTTCTGGATGTACGACGCGAATCCCGCGTCCAACCCGTACATGATGCAGCGCCTGGGCGTCAACGCCACGCTGAACAGCGGCGCGCTGAAGCTGAACGGCAGGTACTGCCTGGTCGTGCGCGTGGAGGGCATGGACCGCAAGAGCTTCTTCGCTGTCGCCGAGAGCGACCGGCCCACCGAGGGCTTCCGCTTCCGGGACTACCCGGTCGTCCTGCCGGACACGCAGCCGGAGGAGACCAACGTCTACGATATGCGGCTCACTCAGCACGAGGACGGGTGGATCTACGGCGTGTTCTGCTCGGAAAGCAAGGACGCGTCCAACCCGGACATGTCGGCGGCGGTGGCGGCGGCGGGCATCGTCCGTACGAAGGACCTGGAACACTGGGAGCGCCTGCCCAACCTGGTGACCCTGCGCTCGCCGCAGCAGCGAAATGTGGCGCTGCATCCGGACTTCGTGAACGGCAGATACGCTTTCTATACCCGGCCGATGGATGACTTCATCGACACGGGCTCCGGCGGCGGCATCGGCTTCGGGCTGTGCGACGATATCACGCATCCGGTGATCGACGAGGAGAAGATCATCTCCCTGCGCCGCTACCACACCATCACCGAGAGCAAAAACGGCGCCGGCGCGGTGCCGATCCGGACGGACAGGGGCTTCATTCACATCGCCCACGGCGTGCGGAACACAGCGGCCGGCCTGCGCTATGTGCTGTATGCCTTCGCGACCGCCCTGGACGATCCGTCCCGCGTGATCGCGGAGCCCTCCGGCATGCTGCTGGGACCGCTCGGACGGGAGCGCGTCGGCGATGTGAGCAACGTCGTCTTCACCAACGGCGCGATCCTGGACGATGACGGACAGGTCTACATCTACTACGCTTCTTCGGACACGCGGATGCACGTGGCGCAGACCGACGTGGACCGCCTGTGCGACTACGTGTTCCACACCCCGGAGGATCCGCTGCGCAGCCCCGACTGCGTGCGCCAGCGCGTGGAGCTGATCCGCCGGAACCTCGCGTACCTGGACAGCCGGCGCTGACCGTCACTGTCAATCAGTATAAAACACCCCCGGAGCTGCGGCTTCCGGGGGGCGTTTTCGTGGAAACAGATTCAGAAACGGCTTGCAATTCCGTCTGATTTCGGCCAAAATACGATGCAATCTTATTTTGGCCGCCATTTTTCCTGTGCTATCATTCGGAGGTTGCTCTCAAATGCCACCAACCTCCGAACGAAAGCGGAGCCTGAACAAAATTCAATGCGTCAGGATCCATTCCAGCAGGTCCTCGTACCCGGCAGCGCCTGCGGCGACCCGGAGGATCATGTCAGCGAGGTCCTGCTGGGTATATTCAGGCTCGACGCCGTTGAGCAGGAGCAGGGTCAGCATCGCGTGGGCGCCGATGCGCTTGTTGCCGTCAATAAACGGGTGGTTCATGATCAGGCCGTACCCCAGGCGGGCGGCCTTCTGCTGGATGGTCTGGTAGGGCGAGTATCCCATGAACGCCTGGAACGGCGCGGAAAGGGCGGATTCCATCATGCCCTCGTCCCTCAACCCGCGGGTGCCGCCGGTGCGGTCGATCAGGTGGTCGTGCAGCAGAACGACCTGGTGCTTTGTCAGCGTCTTCATTTCGCAAGCACCTCGTACGCGTCGCGGTTCTTTTCGATCAGCCGGTCGGAAACGGAAAGGACGTCCTCGTCGGACGTCTCGCGCGTATCCTCCGCCTGGCTGTACTGGATCAGCAGGTACCGGGGCGCGCCGTTTTTCGTGATCACGACGCTTCCCTGCTCGTCCGCCATGCGCGCGACGCGGGAAAAGTCCCGGATCGTGTCGGAAAT
>CACXEB010000194.1 GCA_902766515.1 uncultured Eubacteriales bacterium | reverse complement strand
GGGCGATCATGATGATGGTCTTCTCCTTTGTCAGGGCCTCAATGGCTTCGGTCAGCTCCGACTCGTTCTCCGGATCCACGTTGGCGGTAGCCTCGTCCAGGATGATGATCGGAGCGTCCTTCATGATGGCCCGGGCAATGGAGATTCGCTGCTTCTCACCGCCGGACAGGCTGGCCCCGCCCTCGCCGATCACGGTGTCGTAGCCGTCCGGCAAAGCCATGATGAAATCGTGGCACCGGGCTTTCTTTGCCGCTTCAATCACCTTTTCCATCGGCGCGTCCGGCTCGCCGAAGCGGATGTTGTTGGCGATGGTGTCCTCAAAGAGATAGACGCTCTGGAACACAAAACTGAAGTTCCGCATCAGGGAATCGAAGCTGTAGTCCTTCACGTTTCGTCCGCCCAGCAGCACCTGTCCCTCCTGCACGTCCCAGAAGCGGGCCATCAGGTGGCACAGCGTCGTCTTGCCGCCGCCGGAGGGGCCGACAAACGCCGTTGTGGTTCGCTCCGGAATCCGGAGGGACACGCCGTCGATGATTTTCCGGCGGTCGTAAGAGAAACCAACGCCGCGCAGTTCGATAATTCACCCCGTGAACAGTGACGAAATCCGTCCGGCGCATTCCATTTTCACACCTGTTGTGCTATAATACCAACAGGAATGTGCGGTATTTCACGACGCGCAGCCGCAGCCGCCGGCATATGCGGACAGCGGCGATGGTTGAATACATGAAAAAGGAGAAACGAACATGAAAAAGTCTGGCGGACCGGCGCTTCTGGCGGCGCTGGTGCTTGCGCTCGGATGCGTGGGGATGGCTCACGCGGAGATCATCCCGCCCTACGGCCCGGGGCAGCAGATCGGCTATCCGGCCGCCGTGCTGTGCGAAGCGCTCCCCTTGCTGGAGGAACCCGGCGCTTCCGCCAGGGCGGTGCAAACCCTGAGCTATGGTGACCGGCCGATCGTGGTCGGCGCGGACCAGCCCACGGGAGCGATAGAAGAGAACGGATTTGTCTACTGTGTGCTCGGTGATTCCGAAGAGGCACCCTGCGGCTGGATCAGCGCTGACCGGATCGTCATCAACCCGGCCTGGTATGTGACGGAAAAGGACACGGAAGTATACGCCTGGGACGATCCCGCTGCGCCGAAGGTGGCCCTGCTCGGCCGGGATGTCCGGCTGCCCATCCTGAAAGAAGCGGGCGGCTGGTACCTCGTCGGCCTGCGCGGCGGGGTGGGCTGGATCCATATGTGATGCGGACGGCAATGCCGCGGAAACGGAAAGGAGAACCCATGATGAGAAACACCCTCTTTCTGCTGGTCCTGACCCTGATCCTGTCCTGCGCAATCGCCTGCGGCGAGAGCGTTTACGGCGGGGACGGCTTTGTGCTGGTCTCCGACCAGGCTGCCACCTGGCGCGTCGACCTCACGGACGGCACGGTGGATGAGATCGGATACGAGGGCAACGCGTCCGACTTTTACGATATGGGCGACCAGGTGATCTTTGTGACCAGGGAATCCGCGTGGCCGTACTCAGCTTCCCTGCGCGTCTATCACAAGGACACCCGGAAAGCAAATTACCTGGCCTACCTGGGCGACAACGGCCGGATCGTCGGACACCTGGACGGCCTGATCTATTATCTGGAATACTCCAGTTACGACGGCGCTTATGAGCTCAGGACCGGCGATCCGGACAGCGGCAGGCGATGGAATGGCGGGTACACAAAGGGCGTGCAGTGGGCCGGCATGGACGGCAGCGTCCTGGCGCTGGTCCGGGAGGACGTGAAAGACCGCAGCACCCCGAAGATCCGAACGCTGGCGGTCCGGACGCTGCCGGACGGCGAGGACGTCACGGTATGTGAAAACGCCGGCACCTCCGCGCTGATCAGCAGCGGGACGCTCTTTTATACCGAATATGACGCCGACCGCGGGGGCCAGTGGATCATCCGCGCGACATCCCCGTGGCAGGGGACCAGCGAACGGCTGCTGCGCCTGGAGGGGCCGGACGCCCAGGTGCGCTTTGCCGGCCAGGGCGACGGCTGGCTGGTTTTCCAGGGCGACCACCTGGCGGACCGGGAAGACGCCCTGTACCTGCTGGATACGCGGTCCGGCGCGCTGCAGACCCTGGATGCGCACCCGGACGCCGAGGCCGACCCACGCCTGTTCGCGCTCGGCGATTCGCTGTACTACCTGAACGGGCTGGGCGAGCTGCGCCGCTTCCGCCCGGAGGCGGGCGCCGCGACGGAACTGGTGCTGCAATTCCCCCAGGGCACGGAGCTGCTCGGCTTCTGCCGGGAGGACCTGTACTACCGGATCAAAGGCGTGGCCTATGCGGCTTCCCTCCCGACGGACGGGACGACCGTGGCCGCTGACAGCGCCGAAACAAAGGCAGAGCCCGCCGACCCGGATGAAATCATCGCGCTCCTGCAGCAGGCCGGCCGGATCGAATGGAGCGAGTCCCCGGTCTGGAAATCCCTGAACGACGATCCGGAGATGTCGCAGCTGATCGCCGCGGCCGGCACGGAGGGCCTGGATGCCCGGCTCCGGCTGGCGGGCCAGGACGGCACGGATATCTCCCTTCGCTTCGCGAACACGCCGGAAAAAGCCTGGACGCTGGAAGGCGCGTACACGATGGGCGGACAGGAAAGCAGGCTGACCCTTACCGGGGACGAAGCGCGCGCCGCGCTCACAGTAAATACCGACGGCACGGACCGGGCATGGGATCTTTCCCCGCTGCTGTCGCTTCTTCACCAGGGACAGAGCGCCCTGGACACCGTGCTGTACGATGCCATGGACCGGGACGCCGCCGTCCGGGAAGAAGCCGAAGTGAAAGTCGCGTCCCTCTACCGCGGGATCATCCGCTACACGCAGGAAGCGGGTACCGTCTACCATGTGCCGCTGCGCTGGGACGCCCTCATCGCGCAGTTCCACGAGACGCTGAAGCCCTTCTCCGCGCTGTATGACGGCATCGGCGGCGCCGCGAACCGGAAAACCCTGGACGAGGAGATCGACACGCTCACGGCGTCCATCGGCCAGATCCGGGACGAGATCGGCGCCGACCCCGTCCTGGACCTCTATGTGGCGGAAGGAAACCGGCTGCAGCGCTTCGACCTGCGGATCGAGGAGCCGGCGGAACGCCGCGGCGCGCTGGACACAGCGGGCCGGCCCGTCCCCGCCCGGCGGATCGGCGACCCGGATACCGCGCCGCGCGGCCTCAAGGTCAGCACCACGCTGATCAGGGACAAGGCCTACCGGGGCAAGGACGAACCGACCCCGGACACCCCGTACACGGAGAATATCTATTTCCTGACGGACATGACCGTCAGCAACGGCTTGAAGGAGCAGCGGACCAACAGCTCGTTTTCCCTGACCCGGGAGTTCCGGAAGGGGATGATGGCCATGGATGCCATCAGCCTGTACCCCAACAACATCAGGCTCTCCCATTCCCTGGCCCCCTCCACCGGGCGCTACGTCCTTTCCGTGGACCTGTCCACCGGGAACGCGTCGCTGACGCTCACCGACCTCCGCGTGGAAGACGGCGTCCTGACTGCCGCCGCAGTCCTGTCGGTGAAGCTGCGCGGCATGGACCGGATCGAGCTGTCCGGGACGTTTGAGATGAAGGTGGGGGATTAACTTCAAATCCACCCAATGCAGCGCCTTTCAGCGCTGCATTTTTACGTGTTACGATTGATAATATCCGACGTTTCTGGTACACTGTTTTCGTCAATGAAACAGCAGACGGACGCCGGGACGCGATGATCGGCCGCCGCGCACCTGTCCGCAAAACCACTCGCCTGACAGGAGGAAACACGATGTCTGGACGAATCCCGCTTTACATCATCCCCTTGGTGCTTTTGACGCTTCTGTGCGCGCTGCCTGCAGCGGGCGCCGGGGACGGCCTGCGGGCGGAGCTTGACAGCCTGCTGGCCGGAGGGCGCGTGAAGCTGGCGGAGGAAGCGCTGCTGCCGGAGGAATACACGGGCTTTTCACTGCTGGCATGCGCGGACGCCGCGGCAAACATCGCCGACCGGCCGGTCGGTATCGGCGACGACGGGCAGTGCCGCTATGCCATCGATGAGGATACGGCACGCTTCCTGTTCAAAAACGCGCAGCCACTGAGCATCGGCCCGGACGGCGCCGTGCTGTGGCAGTGCTTTGTCACCGGTTGGCCGGACATGGCGGACGATCCCTGGAAGACCAGGCTTTTCATCCAGCGCGGCAAAACGCTCCGGCTGCTCCTGCCGTCCGGGACGCGCGGTGCGGACGATGTAGGCGGCAGCCTGGGCGATACCCTCCGCAGCCGCCTGAATGTGTTCAATGACGCCGTCCAGGGCACCGTGAACTGGTCCCCGGACGGCCGGTACCTGTTTTTCGACTCGCCCGATCTCTGGTATAACCGCTTGCAGCGCGAGGATCCGTTCCTGTTCGATACACAGACCGGCGAAATCTTCCTGATCGAAACCAACCCAAACCGCAAGATCCTGGACCCCAAGAACCAGGCGGTGATCTGCTGCATCCTCGCCGGCGGTTTTTCGGCGGACGGCACGCAGTTCTGCTACCTGTCCGACAGCTGCGTCTACGGCGCCGGCCTGGAGACCGTCGAGCTGAAGACCTACGACCTCCGGACGGAGCAGATCCGCACCGTATATACCTTTCCCCTCGATCCGGACATGAAAAACAGGCAGTGGCGCTGCTGTGAAATGGGCAGCGGCCGCTGGATCGTCACCATATCGACGATGAACGACGTGCGCGTCATCCGGCTGGCTGCGTCCGGCAGCGAGGTAACCGCCGTGACGGACACCATCCCCCGGACCCGCGCGGCACAGTACGACCTGGTCGCGATCAATCAGGACAGGGCGCTGCTGCTTTCGACCCTGATGAGCATGGGTTATACTGAAACGTACCTGCTGCCCCTCGATTTCGACGGGCCGCCGGACGCGGACGGCTGGCGGGCCATCGACACGGGCGGTGAGGAAATCACGGTCGTGAAAGCCGATTTCGCGGCGGCCGAGGCGCACATCGCCGAGGCGTTGGAATTCTACGAGCTGAAGGCGGCAAACGCCACGATCCCCTTCGTCACCAACCGCGGCCTGTTCAGTCACGCCGCCGTGCTCGACGGTACGGACTGGCTGCTGGTCGAGCTGTCCACCGTCCGCGGCGTGGCGGACAGCTGGCCTCAAAACGGAGCGCGCATCAGCGGGCTCTTCCTCTTCAACGCGCGCACGCTGCGCTTCACGCCCATCGGACAATCCAACATCCGGTGGAACAGCCGTGAGGCAAGGCTCTACGCCAACCGCTTCCTCCACGGCGTCCACATCTGCCGGCTGGCGTCCGCCGGCACAGCCGGCAGCGCCTGGTATGTGATCCCCCCGACCGAAGACCGCCTGAGAAATGCCCTTTATTCCACGTCGCGCGGCGCGTTCAAGTGCAGCATCTTCCGGGACGGCCTGCTCATCGAGCCGGAGGCCGGTTATACCGAAAGCTCGCGCGCGTGGGGCACGGTCTCTCTCTCGGAAGCCGGCTATGAGGTCAATATCAGCTTCGAGTGCCTGGTCGTTCCGGAGGACCCGCTGCTGGTGCCGCGGGCGCTGACGGTGGAGCGGTACGAGGCGCTCAAGGCAGCCCTGCCCCGGAAGGAACTGACGAAACTCAGATCCTTCTACACCCTGTACGACAGCGCGGCGCTGGAAAAGCTGAGCGACCGGGACCGGGAGAAGCTGCTCGATACCTTCCCCGCGCTCCGGACGCAGGCGCTGTACATCCTCAGGGACGGCCAGTCCAAATCCCAGCTTCGCACCGTTGAAAGTGCGCTCGCGAAAGCGGGCTATACCGCCGAAGACTACGCGGCGGACATGGCGGGCATACCGGTCGAACGGAGACCCGGCAAAATGACCCGCGCACAGTACGCTTTCGTCTGCGGCGAGGACCAGGCCGGCTTTCCCCCCGCGCGGGTCCTGGAGCTCTCCGGCCTCTGCGATTCCGTGTGCAGCGCGGTCTACACCCGCTTCGTCCGCCCCGTCTGGCTCAACGACCCCGCCGGGACCCAGCCGCCCGTTGCCGCCGACGCCCTCCTCACCCTGGTGCGGGACACCTACGTCATCGACGGCACCTCCTACCGCGTCCTTTCCGCCGAAAACCTGTCCGACGGCGAAAAGCTGAACATCCGCATGGAAATCGAAGCGCTGGAAT
>CACXEB010000193.1 GCA_902766515.1 uncultured Eubacteriales bacterium | reverse complement strand
GAAAGCAGTATTACTTCACTCCGATGCTCTCGATCCCCCGGAGCATGTCCGGCTCGCGGATATCCACCACGTTGGTGTACAGCTTGCGGGTCAGCACCGCACCGCCGCGGTAGAACAGGCAGATGAACGGGCAGTCGCGGGCAAACACCCGCTGGATCTCCTGCAGGGTCACCTGGTAAGCCCTCTGGTCGGTGCACTTGCGCAGGTCGTTGATCAGGTCGTTCATTTCCTTGGTGCGGTAGCGGCCGTAGTTGCCGGTGTTCGGGCCGTACAGCAGGAAGCCGGGATCCGGCACGGAATCCATCTGGAACGCCGCCAGGCACAGGTCGAAATTGCCGGCTGCCAGGCGCTCCTTGGCCAGCGCGAAGGAGATCAGGAAGACGCGCGTCTCGATGCCGACCTTCATCAGCTGGTCGCTGATCTGGCTGGCCATCTCAAAGCGCACGGAGTTCTCCGCCTCCTCATACACCCACAGGCGCAGGGAAAGCTTGACGCGCTTGCTGTCGCGGATCATGTCCCGGATGCCGTCATCGTTGGTATCGGTCCAGCCGGCTTCCTCCAGCAGGCGGCACGCCTTGTCCGGGTTGTAGGTGAAATAATCGCTCTGGTCGTCCGTGCTCGGGTCATAGTACATCCAGGTATTGCGGGGAAACGGCGTGTCCGTGCGCGAGGTCATGCCGTAATAGGCATTGTTGGACAGCGTGTCCGGATCGATTGCGTAGCGGATCGCCTGCCGCACCCGGACGTCCTCCAGCTCATACGCGTTCAGGTTCATGAGCAGCGTCTCCAGCTGGCGCGTCCGGTAGTCGATGTTCACGCTGGACACGCCGCCGCGGTACTGGGCCGTCGTGACCGACCGGGTGATGATGGCATCCACCCGGTTGTACTCAAAGTCCGCCGTCAGGTTGCGGTTGGTTGCGGAAAAATACGCGTTGATGTTTTTGACGTGCGGCTCCTCGCCCCACCACAGGTCGTTGTAGGTCAGGTACAGGTAGTTTGCCGGGCTGAACGCGTCCGCCCGGTAAGGGCCCGTCCCGATGGGATACTCAAACTGGACCTCTGCCGCCTTGAGGATCGGGAAGTTCATCGCGTAGATCATGCCGTAGTAGGGCCGCGCCGCCGTGATGACCACCGTCTGCGCGTCGTTGGCCTGGGCGCCCGACACCACGTAGCGCATCGAGGCATACACGCCGTTGTTCTCGGCGGTATCATCCTTGGCCAGCCGCAGGATCTCGGTCACGGTCGCGGCCACGTCATAGGCGGTCAACCGCGTGCCGTCGCTGAAATAGACGTCATCCCGCAGGAAGAACGTCCAGCTTTTGCCGTTTTCGCTCATCTCCCAGCGGCTCGCGATGTAGGGCTCCGGCTCGTACTTGTCGTCCAGGCGGATCAGGCTTTCATAGATCAGGCTGTGCAGCGACTGGAAATCCCTTTCAAGCGCCCACAGCGGGTTCAGGTACATGGTTTTGACCGAGATCATGCCGACGGAAAACGTATCCGACGTCAGCTCCTGGCCCAGCGCCGGCCCGCAGAGCAGCGCCAGCGCCGTCAGCAGCGCCAGCGCCTTCCTGATAATAATGCTCGCAATAGATCGCATAGGAATCGATCACCTTTCTGGCATAGGCCCTCGTGTCGTCCATGGGTATCTCGGTCAGGCGGAGCGTGCGGTGGTCCGCCGAATACCGGTACAGCCAGTAATCCACATTGTTCGGCCCGGCATGGTAGGCGCACGCCACCAGCACCGGGTCGCCGCCGAAGCGGTCCGACAGGATCCGCACATAGTTGGCGCCGACGCAGACGTTCAGCTCCGGGTCATACAGGTCGTCGTCCGTAAAGGTCCGGTCCGCGTAGGCCGTGCCCTTGACATAGGTCCGCGCCGCCGAGGGGATCAGCTGCATCAGGCCCCGTGCCTGGGTGGACCCGACATAGGCCTGCGGGTCATAGCTGCTCTCGTTCAGGATGATCGCCGCCAGGAACGCCGGCCTGAGCCCGTACTGGCCGGCGTATTTTTCAATCAGGCTGCGGTACTTGACCGTCGTGCGGTACACGCGGCGGTCATAGGCCGCCTGGACCGCCGCCAGCTCGTCCTGTTTGTCCGCCAGACGCGCGCCGTTGACCAGGCGGAGCAGGAAGGCCGCCAGCAAAAGCACGCTCAGGACGCAGATGACGGCCCACTGGGCCGTGGTAAAGCGGACGCGCCGCCTGCCGCGCGCGGAACGTCCCCCGCTCCCGCCGCCCGTTCTGCTCATTGTGTCACTCCTCCATTCGCCGCGCCCAGCCGCGCAAGCAGCGCGCTGTACGCGTCCTGCGCCGCGGCGGCGGTCTCCTCCAGGCTGCCGCTTGTATCGATCCACCGCGCGGCGCGGCGGCGCTTTTCCATGGCGCTCATCTGGCTGTCCATGCGCGCCCTCGCGTCCTCGCGGGTCAGCCCGTCCCGGGCCATCAGCCGGCTCAATTGCGTGTCCTCGTCCGTCCAGGTGCTCCAGACCTCGTCGCAGACGCGGTCCAGGCCCGTTTCATACATGAGCGGCGCGTCCAGCACGATCACCGCGTCCCCCCGCGCCGCCGCCCGGCCCACCTGCCGGCCGATCTCGCGGAAGATCAGCGGATGCGTCAGCCGGTTCAGCAGGGCCAGCGCCTCCGGGTCCGAAAAGACGCGCTTTCCCAGCGCCGCGCGGTCGAGGGCATCCCCGTTGAACACCCCGTCCCCGAAGGCGCCGCGGATCAGTGGCAGCGCTTCCCCGCCGGGCGCGGTCAGCTGATGCGAGATCCGGTCCGTGTCCACCACCGTCGCGCCCGCCGCGCGCAGCACGTCGCTCACATGGCTTTTGCCCGTCGCGATGCCGCCTGTCAGTCCAATCGTACAGCTCATTTCGTCTCGTACCAGCTACGGCCCGTCCGGACCTCGGTCATCAGCGGCACCTGGAGCGGCGTCACATGCTCCATGGTGTCCTTCAGCAGCGCGGCCGCCTCCTCCGCCTGCGCCTCCGGCGCTTCCAGCAGCAGTTCGTCGTGCACCTGCAGGATGAGGCGCACCTGGGGCAGCTCCCGGCGAAGGCGTTCGCTGATGCGGACCATCGCCAGCTTGATGATATCGGCGGCAGTCCCCTGGACCGGCATGTTCATGGCAACGCGCTCGCCGAACGCCCGGCGGGGGCCCTTTTCACGCAGCTCCGGCAGCGGCCGGCGGCGCCCGAAGCGCGTCTCGGCGTAGCCCTTCTCCGCGCCTTCCCGCTTCATCCGTTCCATGAAGGCATGGATGCCCGGGTACCGGCTCAGGTACCGGTCGATGAACTGCGAGGCCTCCCGGCGGCTCATATGGATGTTCCGCGCCAGGCCGAAATCGCTGATGCCGTAGACGATGCCGAAGTTGACCGCCTTGGCGTTGGAGCGCATCTCATGCGTCACTTCCCCGATGGGCACGCCGTACACCTCCGCGGCCGTGCGCGCGTGGATGTCCTGCCCCCGGCGGAACGCGTCGATCATGGCCTCGTCGCCGCTCATGTCCGCCAGCACGCGCAGCTCGATCTGCGAATAGTCGCCGTCCACCAGCACGCAGCCTTCCGGCGCGATGAAGGCGCGGCGGATCTCCCGGCCGAGGTCCGTGCGGACGGGGATGTTCTGCAGGTTCGGCTCCGAGGAAGAAATGCGGCCGGTCGCCGTCGCCGTCTGGTCAAAATAGGAATGGACGCGGCCCGAAGCGTCGATCTTGCCGAGCAGGCCGTCAATATAGGTACCGCTGAACTTGACGTAGGTCCGGTATTCCAGGATCGCGTCGATGGCGGGATGGTCGTCCGCCAGCTTTTCGAGCGTCTCCGCGTCCGTCGAATAGCCGCGCTGCGTCTTTTTGCCCGCCCGGAGACCCAGGACCTCAAACAGCACGTGGCCCAGCTGCTGGGGCGAGTTCAGGTTGAAGCCCTCCACCCCGGTCAGGCGGTAGACCTCCGCCTTCAGCGCTTCGATCTTTTCCCGGTACTGGACGCCCAGGTCGACCAGCGCCTGGCGGTCCACCTGGAAGCCCGCCGTCTCCATGTCGTACAGCACGCGGCTCAGCGGCAGCTCGATGTCCCGGTACAAGGGCATCATGCCCAGCCGGTCCAGCTCCGTCCGCTCCCGGCCCGCCATGGCGGCGACCGCCGCTGCGTCCGGGCTGTCCGGCGCGTATGTGCGCTTCAGCGGATCCAGCAGGTATTCGGCCAGCTGCGTGTCCCACCCGATCTGCGGCAGGGGCTGCCCCGCCGACTGCAGCAGGTGCATCAGCCGCTTGCCGTCGTGCGTGATGACCGGCGCGCGCCATACCGGCGCCAGCGCCCCGAGCGCCTCGTCACGGTCCAGTCCCCCGTCCAGCAGCGTCATCCGCAGGGGGATGCGGCCGGCCGACTGCCCGTCCGACAGGGTCACCTGGTCGTCCGCCGCAAGGACCGCCGTCTCCCCGCCGTTCAGCGATCCGGCGAACGCGCGGACCTCGTCCACCGTGGCGAGCGGCTTCATCTCCGGCCGCGGCGCCTCCGGAACGGCCGGCGCGGCGGGCGCGGCCCGATCCCAGATCTTTTCCGCCTGGCGGATGACCGCGTTCAGCTGGTAGCGGCGCAGCGTGTCAAACCCGCCGTCGCCCTGCCGGTAGTCGCAGGCATCCACGTCCAGCCGGATCGGGGCGTCGGTCCGGATGCGGGCCAGGTCCTTTGAAAAGCGGCCCTGGTCCGCGAACTCCCGCAGCTTTTCGCCCAGCTTGCCCTTGACCTCTTCCGCATGCGCCAGCGTGTTCTCCAGCGTGTCATACTGGTCCAGCAGGCGGACAGCCGTCTTCTCCCCCACGCCGGGAATGCCGGGGATGTTGTCGCTGGCGTCCCCCATCAGGCCCTTCCAGTCCGTCACCTGGTCCGGGCGGACGCCGAAGACGTTTTTGACCTCCTCCGGCGTAAAGACGACCGTCTCCGAGATGCCCTTGCGCGTAAACAGCACCCGCGTCGTATCGCTGACCAGCTGCAGCGCGTCCCGGTCGCCGGTCAGGAGCAGGGTATCGCGCCCGCCCTCGCTGTTCAGGCGGCTGACCGTACCCAGCAGGTCGTCCGCCTCAAAGCCCGTCAGCGACATCGCCGGGATGTGGAGCGCCGGCAGGAGCTCGCGGATCAGCTGCAGCTGGCTGACCAGGTCGTCCGGCGTCTTCTGCCGCCCGGCCTTGTAGTCCTGGTAGGCCAGGTGGCGGAAGGTCGGGGCGTGCTCGTCAAACGCGACGGCGCACCAGGCGGGCTGGTAGGTCTCCAGCGCCTTGAGCAGCATCAGCAGGAAGCCGTGGACCGCGTTGGTCGGCACGCCGCCGGCATCCATGGGCGGCAGCGCGTGATAGGCGCGGTGCATCAGGGAATTGCCGTCGACCATCAGGAAGAGCGGTCTGGACATACGAATCTCCTTTCAAAGCAGCGCGTGGAGCATGCGCCCGGAATCATAGAACAGGTACTGTCCGCCGTTGTGCATGAACAGCCAGCCCAACCCGGCCAGCGCGGCCAGGCCGGCCAGCGCAGCGACGGCCGCGCGCAGGAGGCTCACCGGTACCCGGCCGCCGATCCGGCCGTTCTGGCCGTTGACCAGCACGTGATACGTCTTTTTCCGGTAGCGGAACGCGCACAGGTACATCGGCAGGAGCACCAGCTTGTACCGGACGCTCTCGTGGGTCGTCATGACGCTTGTCACCTTCGCCTCGTCCGCGGAGGACAGGATGTCCCGCCGTGCCAGCTCCGCCAGGCGCGGGTCCACCTGCTGCCGGGCCTGTTCCCAGCCGCCCTGGACGTCAACCGTCGGCTTTTCCGTCGGGAAGCCGGCGATGTATTCCGGCGCGTACCGCACCCGGCGGGACAGCTGGTAGGGCAGCACGCTGCTGACCAGGTTCGCGGGCAGCCGCCCGCTGCCGGGGATCATGAGATCGTCAAAAAACGACCGCACGGTGCCGGAAACCTGTTTCCAGTGGGTTCGCTGCTCCTCCCGCGCTTCCTGCGGCTCCCGGCCGTCCGGGCCGGTCTCCGCCGCGGGCACCTTCAGGGTGTAATACTTGCCCGCCTGACCCAGGTACTCGCCGGTCGCCTGGTCGTCATAGGCCCAGAACGGCAGGTAGACGCCGGTGATACTGCCCTGCGCCGCCGGCCGGCGGGCGGACAGCGGCGCGAAGATTCTGGGCCTCATCCAGCGGTGGAAAACATCCGCCGCCTGATCCTGGGTGAGCTGGAACGGGACCATCAGTTCGGGCGCGATGCCCGCCTTGGCCTCCGCCGCCCGCATAGTGCCCGCCCCGCAGAAGGGGCAGGCACCGGCCGCTGTCTCGCCCGTCAGGACCATTTCCGCGCCGCAGCCATCGCAGCGCGCCACGCGGACCGTATCGCCCCAGGCCAGGTCCTCCGCCGGCGGGGCGAAGCGGATATCATATTCATACGGGGTTTCCCGGAGCACCTGGAACGGCTTGAGCGTGCCGCAATAGGGGCATCTCAGCTGCTGGTGCTCCGGGGAAAAAACCATCCTGCCCCCGCATGCCGGGCAGGAGAAAGTCCGGGAACGGAGGGTGTCAAATTCAGACATGCCGTTTTCCCTCCAGGGTTCAGTCTTCCGTGTCTTCGCCGGCGCCGCCGAGCAGGTCGTCGCTCATCATCTGCAGGTACTCCTCCCGGCTGATGATCGTCTTGCGGGGCTTGCTGCCCTCCGCCGTGGAGATGATGCCGCGCTTGGTCATCTCGTCGATGATCCTGCCCGCGCGGGCGTAGCCGATGCGCAGCGTGCGCTGCAGCATGCTGATGGACGTCTGCCCGTCGTGCACGGCGATGCGGATCGCCTCCTTCAGCAGGTCGGCGTACTCCTTTTCGCGCACGTCCGCCGTCGTCTCCTCCGGCGCGTCGTCGTCCGACATGCCGCTGTCTTCCGGCGGCTTCTCCAGCACGTCCTGCATGCTCGCGTTGTAGTCCGGCTGGTACCTGGCCTGGATGTTCTCGGTGATCCGGGCCACCTCGTCGTCGCTGACAAAGCAGCCCTGCACGCGCAGCGGCTTGGTCGCGCCGGACGGCACGTAGAGCATGTCGCCGCGGCCCATCAGCTTTTCGGCGCCGTAGGAGTCGATGATCGTCCGGCTGTCCGTGCCGCTGGACACCGTGAAGGCGATGCGGCTGGGGATGTTGTTCTTGACGACGCCGGTGATGACGTCGACCGAGGGACGCTGCGTCGCGAGCACCATGTAGATGCCGGCCGCGCGCGCCAGCGCCGCCAGGCGGCGGATGCTTTCTTCCACGTCCTTGCGGCAGACCTCCATCAGGTCCGCCATTTCGTCGATGATGATCACGATGTTCGGCAGCCGGTCGTCCGGATTGGTCATCTTCTTGTTGAAGCCCTCCAGCGACCGGACGCTCTCCTTGGAGAACCGGACATACCGGTCCATCATCTCGTTGACCGCCCAGTTGAGCGCCGCGGCGGCCTTCTTGGGATCGCACACGACCGGGATCAGCAGGTGCGGGATGCCGTTGTACACCTGAAGCTCCACCTGCTTGGGGTCGACCATGATCAGCCGGACCTCCTTGGGCGTCGCCCGGTAGAGCAGGCTGCACACGATGGAGTTGATGCACACGGATTTACCGCTGCCCGTAGCGCCGGCGATCAGCAAGTGGGGCATGCGCGCCAGGTTGCCGATGATCGGCGTGCCGGCGATGTCCTTGCCCAGCGCCACGATCAGCGGGCCCTGGGCGTTGCGCATCTCGGGGCTGTCCAGCACTTCCCGCAGGGTGACGGCGCCGACCTTGCTGTTCGGCACCTCGATGCCGATATAGGAGGTCCCGGGGATCGGGGTCTCGATGCGGATGCGGTCGGAGCCCATCTCCAGCATGATGTTGTCCAGCACGCCGGAGACCTGCTTGACCTTGACGCCTTCGGCGATCTTCAGCGCGAAGCGGGTGATGGCCGGCCCGTGCGTGATTTCACGGACCTGGCTGTCGATATTGAAGGTTTTGAGCGTCCGCTCGATCTGCTGGGCCCGGCGCTGGTCCTCCAGGACGGACTCGGACGGATCGACCGCTTTCGGCAGGGCCAGGAAGCTCATGGGCGGCGGCGTATACGGGGCGTTCTGCACCCGTTTGACCGGCGGGTCCGGCATCTTCGGCCGGTTGTCCAGCGCGTCCGCCGCGGCCGGCCTGCCCGCGGACGGCCTGCCCGCGGACGGATTCACCGGCACATGATCGAGCTTCGGCAGGTCCACCGGATCGGTATGCACCGGCTCGGGCTGCGCCGTCAGCTGCCGGCGGTTCTGCCGGGTCCGGTTCAGGCTGCGCTGCACGTCCCGGAGCTTCTTCTGCCACTCGGACAGCTGGTCGTCATCGTCCCCGGCTTCCTCCGGCGCAGTGTCCGGCGCTTCCTCAGGGATGTCCGCGGCGGGCGGCTGCGTGTCGGGCGCCGGCCGGGCGGCCGGTTTCCGTTCCGCCGGCTTCTCCGCCTTCCGGGATGCCGCGGCGGGCCGGGGTTCGGCCGGCCGGACCGGCTCGAAGACTTCGGGCACGATGTCATCCGGTTCAAAGGTTTCCGTTTCCTCAGGCGCCGGCTGGACGGGTTCAGGACGTTCTGCTGCCGGCCGGACGGGTTCAGTTCGGGCGGGCGCCGGCATGAACGGCGCATCGGTGTCCCGCGGCCTGCCGGTGTCGGCCGCCTCCAGCCGCACGGGCGGCCGGAACGGGTCCGCGGGATTCCCCACGGGATCCTCGCCGGCCGGATCCGTTTCCGGTCCGGTCATGTCCTGCGCCTGCGGGGGCAGATCGTCGTCCATCGCGTCATAGGCGCCGTCCGGATGGAGCACGAACGGCTCCTGGTACAGCTCGTTCTGCGTGTTGACCGGCATGAAGGGCCCCGTCGCTGCAGGCTGCGCGTACGCCGGCGCTTCCTGGCCGGGGCGCATGAAGTCCTGCGCCATGGGCTGCGCGGGCGCTGCCGGCGTTTCATCGTAGATCCAGCGGACGTTCGTATAGGGATTATTGTAGACCGGCTGCTGCTGCGGGATGGCGGACGCTACCGGTTCGGGCGGCTGCTGCCGCACCGGCTCCGTCCGCTGTCCGCGCTTCTGGCGCTGCCGCTCCAGGAAATCGGACCACCAGCGGATGATCGCGGTCAGCCGGATGCCGAACAGCAGGATGAGGAACGCGATGCCCAGCACCACCACGCTGACCGCGCCGCCCACCGGCCCGAACAGCCGGTAGGCCGGATACGCGAATACCAGCGACAGCGTGCCGCCCGCGCCCTGGGCGTTCCCGCTGTAGCCCCAGTTGAAAAGCCGCTGTCCGTACCCGAGCAGCTGCGAACCGCTGTAAAAGCTCGTGCTGTAGTACCGCTCGTTGTATTGCGGGATATAGTTCATCAGGTAGGGCGCGTTCTGGACGTTGACCCGCGTCACGCAGGTGACCAGGCTCAGGACGCAGATATACAGGAGCAGCGCGAACAGCGGGGTGCGGAAGGACACCCTGTGATAGCAGCTGACGATCAGCGCCGCGCCGATCCAGACCAGCAGGAAGGGCAGCGGCACGCTGAGCGGGCCCACGCCCGCGACGCCCGCCAGGTACTTGCGCAGCTCCGTCATGACATAGCTGCCGCCGGCGGCCGCCAGGCTCAGGACGCACGCCGTGCCCAGGGCGGTCAGCAGCACCCCGATGATGTACCGCGCCGTCAGCCCCGGCGCGCTGGAGCGCAGGTGCCTGACGGCGCTTTGTGTTTTTGCCTGTTTTGTCGACATTTCCTCACCAAAGCTTACAGCAGTTGTTCAAGCCGGTCTACCGTCTCCGCGAAGACCTGCATCGCCCGACGGACCGGCGCAGGCCCGGACATATCCACCCCGTCCGTCTTCAGCGCGTCGATCGGCGGCACGCTGCCGCCCAGGGACAGGAAGTTCAGGTGATCCCTGACCGCCGGCGCGCCCTCCGTCAGGATCCGGTCCGCGATCGTGACCGCGGCGGAGAAGCTGGTCGCGTATTTGTATACATAGAAGTCCCGGTAGAAATGCGGGATCCGCATCCACTCCGAGGCAATGTCCGCGTCCACGGCGCAGGAAGCCCCGTAGTAATGCCGGTTGAGCTCCAGGTACTGCTCGCTCAGCGATTCCCTGGTCAGGGGCTCGCCGCGCTCCGCCATCTCGTGGCTGATCTTCTCAAAGGCCGCGAACATGGTCTGCCGCACCACGGTGGTCCGGAAGGATTCGAGCAGGTCGATCAGCAGGTACCTGATCATGTCCGGCTGATCGCGGTAGCGGTCCTGCAGGTAACGGTTCATCAGCACCTCGTTGCAGGTAGAGGCCACCTCCGCCACGAACAGGGAGTAATCGGCCTTCGGATACGGCTGCGTCCGGTTGCTGAAGTAGGAGTGCATGGTATGGCCCAGCTCGTGCGCGAGGGTCGACGCGGCGTCCAGGTTGCTTTCAAAGTTGAGCAGGATATACGGATGGACGCCGTACACCGCGTTGCTGTACGCGCCGGAGCGCTTGGCCTTGTTTTCGTACACGTCGATCCAGCGCTCGCTGAAGGCGCGGCGCAGGACGGAGGCGTACTCGTCCCCCAGCGGCTTCAGGGCCTCCAGCACCAGATCGCAGGCCTGCGGATAGGTCAGCGGAAAATCGACGCTGCCGATCAGCGGCACATAAAGATCGTACAGGTGCAGCTCGTCCACGCCGAGCAGCCGTTTGCGCAGGCCGAGATACCGGTTCAGGGTCGGCAGCGCCTGGTCCACCTCGTTCAGCAGGTTTTCGTACACGCTCACCGGCACCTGGTCCGGCTCAAGCGCGGACTGGAGGGCGCTCGGGTAATGCCGGAGCTCCGCCTCCGCCACATGCCGGCGCACCGAGCCGCTGTACAGCGCGGCGACGGTCCCGCCGAAGGCGCTGTAGGCGCCCATCATGCCCTCGAACGCGGCCTTGCGCACCACGCGGTCCCGGCTGCGGATCAGCGACTGGTACTTGCCGTGGCTCAGGCGCGTCGTCCCGCCTTCTCCGTCCGGCACCTCGGGCATGGGAAGCTCAACGTCCGACAGCATGCTGAACGCGTCGTGCGGCGTCCGCAGGCTGTCCGACAGCCGCGCCAGCAGCTGCTCCTGCTCCGCGGGCAGGGTATGCGCCCGGTTGCGCAGGACCTCGCTGATGAACACGCTGTAGTCCCGGAAATCCGGGTCGTCCATCAGCGCCCGCAGCGCTTCCTCCGGCATGGCCAGCAGTTCCGGCGTCAGGTAGGAGCCTGCCGTTTCCAGGCTGACCGCGAGGCTCTGCACCCGGGAAAGCCAGGCGGTATACGTGCCGTCGCTGCCGTCGCTGTCATGATGCATCATCGCGTAGCCGAACAGCTTTTCCAGCCGCTGCATGACGGAAAAATACATCCGGACCGCCGCTTTCGGATCCTCCGCCACATGGCCCCGGCCGGCGCTGACCGGCCCGGCCAGCGCGGAGACGGCGTCGATTTCCTGCTCAAATGCTTCCGGCGTGGCAAAGATATCGCTGAGCTGCCACTGATAAGCAGGATCCATTTCACTGCGGTGTTTGAGTTCCCGGCTCATTCCTGTTCCTCCTCCTGCGGGCCGTCCACCGGCCACGGTTCAAAACTTTCCCCCAGCCAGACGACCTGCGCCAGGCTGTGCGTCACTTCCGTCAGCCGCTGCTCCGCCCGGTCCCGGTCGCGGGTCCGGACCGCCAGCGTGACTTCCACATCCGCGCCGAACGCGGTGTCCAATACGCGCACGGGCAGCTGTTTCAGATGATACTGTACCGTATCCCAGATCGCATACGGCACGGACATGATACCCTCCGCCGTTTCGGCCATCAGGCCGACGCCGGCCGCGTCCAGGGCGGCTGCGCACGAATGCGCGTAGGCGCGCACCAGCCCGCCCGCCCCCAGCAGGATGCCGCCGAAGTACCGGGTGATCACGACGCAGCAATTGACGACGCCCCGCCGGCGGATGACCTCCATCATCGGCAGGCCCGCCGTGCCCGACGGCTCCCCGTCGTCGCTGTAGCGGATGATGCCGGCGTTCCGGCCGATCACATACGCGTAGCAGTGGTGGGTCGCGTCGCGGTAGCGCGTCCGCTTGTCCTGCAGGAAGGCCAGCGCCTCCTCCTCCGTTTCGCAGGGCGCGGCGTCGCACAGGAAGCGGCTCTTCTGCACCACGTATTCGTCCTGCGCGGCCCGGAGCAGCGTCAGGTAGCTTTCGCCGGTCATGCGTTCGCGAAGGTCTCTTCCAGCATCGCCATGCCGCGCTCGATGTCCTGGGGCGCCGCCATGGAGAAGTTCAGCCGGAAGGTGTTCAGGTGCCCGCCGTCCGGATAGAAATGCGTGCCGGGTACGTAGGCGACATTGCGCTCGACCGCCCGCGGCAGCAGCGCCGCGGCGTCCAGGCCCTCCCGCAGCCGGGCGAAGATGAAGAGGCCGCCCTCCGGCTGCGTGTAGCTGGTGATCGACCGCATCCCCGCCAGCGCGCGGAGCATCGTGTCCAGCTGGACCGCGTAATCCGCCGAGATCTGCCGGATATGGGGCTCCAGGAGGCCGCGCCGGATATACTCGGCGCACATGGCCTGGTTGAGCAGGGCGGTATGCAGGTCAGACCCTTGCTTGGCGATCACGCACTTGCGCAGGATGCCCGGCTCCGCCGCCAGGAAGCCCACGCGCAGGCCCGGCGAAATGACCTTGGAAAAGCTGCCGAGGAAGACGACCCAGCCGGCTTTGTCAAACGACTTGATCGTCGGCAGTGCCTCGCCCCGGTAGCGCAGGTCGTGGTAGGGATCGTCCTCGGCCACCACCACGCCGTACTGTTCGGCCAGGGCGGCGATCTTTTTGCGCCGCTCCAGGTTCAGCGTACAGCCCGTCGGGTTCTGGAAGGTCGGGATGACATAGATCAGCCTGGGATGGTGGGCGCGGATCTTCCGCTCCAGGTCCTCCGTATCCATCCCGTCCTGGTCCACCTCCACCGGCACCACCCTGGCGCGGAAGAGGCGCATGCTCTGCATGTTGCCCAGGAAGGTCGGGTTTTCCACCAGGATCGTGTCCCCCGGGTTGATCAGCGCCGACAGGAGCAGCTGCATGCCCTGGGTGGAGCCGGTCGTCGGGAGGACGCCGTTCTGCGCCATGTCCACGCCGAAATGCGCGCCCGCGTAGTCCCGCAGGACCTCCAGGAACGGCGGATAGCCCTCCGTCGCGCCGTACTGCAGGATGCGCTTGCCGTCCGCGCGGAGCACGTCCGACGCGATCCGGGCCAT
>CACXEB010000192.1 GCA_902766515.1 uncultured Eubacteriales bacterium | reverse complement strand
GCCCCTGAACCCGAAGAGGGGTTTCATCGTATATCAGATCTCCAAGGGCGAGACCCTGGGCCGCATCGCGAAGCGCTTCGGCTACACCGTGAAGGATCTGCTGACCTGGAATCCCAAGATCACCGACAAGAACAAGATCTACTACGGCGATTATCTCTACATCCGCGCGTAATTCATCCAACTGAATGACCGAGCCGGGGTTGCCTACGCAGCCCCGGTTTTCAGTATGTGATACTGCTTTCTATTCAAATAAGGAGGATCACCTGACATGAGAAAATGGATGGCCCTGGTACTGGCAATTTGCCTGGCCCTGCCCGCCGCGGCCCTGGCCGGACCGGCGGAGGCGGCAGAAACCGTGCTCAGGGGCATGAGCACGGAGCAGAAGATCGCGCAGCTGCTGATGCCCTCGTTCTATTACCGCACAGATGCCGAAGGCAAGCGGCAGAGCGTGACGCGGATGACCCCGGAGATGGAGGCCGTGCTCCGCGAGTACGGCTTCGGCGGCGTCATCTTCAACCTGCAGAACGCGCTGGACAATGAAAACGCGGCGCGCCTGGTGGAGGAGATGCAGGTCGCCAATGCGGCGGCCGGCCATCCGCAGCTGATCACGTCGACCGACCAGGAGGGCGGCTACGTCTCCAGGCTGGGCAAGGGCACGCAGATGCCGGGCAGCATGGCCCTCGGCGCGGCGGGCGACCTGGCCGTGACGGAGGCCGCCGGCCGGCTGATCGGCGAAGAGGTCAGGGCCATCGGCTATTCGGGCACGTTCGGTCCCGTGCTGGACGTGAACAGCAATCCCGCGAACCCGATCATCAACGTCCGCTCCTTCTCGGATGACCCGGCAATCGTCGCGGCGCACGGCATCGCCTTCCTCAAGGGCCTGCACGACGCCGGGGCGCTGGCGACGCTGAAACATTTCCCCGGCCATGGCGATACGGACACGGACAGCCACACCGGCCTGCCCTGCGTCAACAAGAGCTACGAGGCGCTGAAGGCCTTTGAGCTGGTGCCCTTCCAGGCCTGCATCGACGCCGGCGCGGACATGATCATGACCGCCCACATCGTCTATCCCCAGGTGGAGACCGGCACCTGCGTCTCCGTCCAGACGGGGGAGACCATCGGCCTGCCCGCCACGTTTTCGAGGACGATCCTGACCGATATCCTCCGCGGCGACATGGGCTTTACCGGCCTGATCGTCACCGACGCGATGAACATGGACGCCGTCGCGAAGCACTTTGATCCCCTGGACGCGGCGCGCCGGGCGATCGAGGCGGGCGTGGACCTGATCCTGCGGCCCGTGGACACGGAGCCGGCGGACGGCATTGCCGCGCTGAAGCAATACATCCGGGATGTCGCGGCGATGGCCGATGACGGCCGACTGTCAATGGAAGCGGTGGACGCCGCCGTGCTCCGGGTGCTCCGCTTCAAGGAAAGCCGCGGCATGCTGGGCGCGTACATCGCCCGCGGTGGGGAGGAACTGGTCAGGGCGGCAGGTACCGTAGGCAGCCCGGAACACCACGCCCGGGAGCTGGAGATCGCCAAACGGGCGGTGACCCTCGTGAAGAATGACGGCATCCTGCCCCTGAACGCGGGCGAAGGCCTCGCGATCCTGGTGCCCTATGCCAGCCAGCTGAAGAGCGCCGAGTACGCGCTGGGCCTCCTGCGCGAGGCGGGCCGGATTCCCGCGGACCTGGATGTTCCCGTCCGCCACCTGGCCGCCATGACGGTCGGCGACCTCGTGACCCTGGCCAAGGGCACCCGGCACATCCTGACCGTCAGCACTTGCTACAGCGCTGCCGGCATCAACCCGGACAAGACCAACGGCAGCGATACGGCGCTGCTGGACACGGTGATCACCCTGGCCCACGCGGCGGGCAACGACGTGACGGTCATCAGCAGTCACCTGCCCTATGACCTGGCGCATTTCCAGCGCGCGGACGCCCTCGCCGCCTGCTACGGCGCGCGCGGCATGACCGAGAATCCCGCCGACGCGCGTGGAACGGTCAGCCAGTACGGCCCCAACATCCCCGCGGCCATTTATATGCTGCTGTCCGGCGAACCGACGACCGGCCGGCTGCCCGTGGATATTCCCGCGATGGACGCGCAGAACGCGTTCACGGAAGAGATCCTCTACGCCCGCGGATTCGGATTATAATACTGCTTTCCGTCTAACCCATATACATCTGCAAGCGCCTTTTTCGCCCCGGCTGCGCTGCACTGCGGTCGACGTAGTGCTGCCTTTCGTGCGCGGTGCGCGAGACGCTTGCGTCCGCGGTGCGTGCGCGATTCAACTACGTCTCCCTTCGTTCCACTTCGCCGGGACGAAAAATTCATCTTGCATCTGTACATGGTTTAGACGTCAATCAGTATAACTGCAAGAGCCGCCCCAATCCGGGGCGGCTCTTGCGGTATATCAGGGGATTCGCCGTTACACGCATCCGTGTGCGACCATCGCGTTGGCGACCTTCAGGAAGCCGGCGATGTTGGCGCCGAGGACGTAGTTGCCCTCCTGGCCGTATTCCGTGGCGGCCTCATCGATGGACTTGAAGATGTTCTCCATGATGTCATGCAGCCGGTTGTCGACCTCTTCGAAGGTCCAGCTCAGGCGCAGGGAGTTCTGGCTCAT
>CACXEB010000191.1 GCA_902766515.1 uncultured Eubacteriales bacterium | reverse complement strand
TGGAATGTCCTGCTGAGTCCTGCCTGCGCGTCGTTTGACATGTTCACCTGCTTTGAAGAAAGGGGCGAACGTTTCAAGGCGATCGTGAACGGCTGGACGGAAGAAACGGCGTCATGAGCCCTTATCAGAATGATCAGCCGCAGGATAGCTGGGAGGACCGCAACGATTTCCTGCCGGACGAGGTGCCGGAAGGGGGCGCGCACGACGGCGGGCGGATACGCACGGGAAAGCGGCGGCTCCGCCTGATCCCCAGGCTGCTGCTTGCGCTGGTGATCTGCGGGGGCCTTCTGCTCCTGATGAACGAAACGCTGCTCAAGATCCGGTCCGTCCAGATCCTGGGCAACCGCGCCATTGAAAAGGCGGCCATCGCCCACCTGACCGGCCTGGATAAGGAGACGACCTACCTGACGGTCAACGCGGCGGAGGTGCGGCGGCGGCTGGAGACCAATCCGTACCTGGAGTTTGTCAGCCTGAAAAAGATCTTCCCCAGCACGCTGGTCCTGGAGGTCAGGGAGCGCGCGCCCTGTGCGAACGTCCAGGGCGCCGGCGCCCGGTATCTGGTCGACGACTACGCGTATGTGCTGGACAGGATCAGCAAGACGGATGAGCGCAACACCCTGCCGGTCATCTACGGCATGAACATCTCGGAAGCGATGCCCGGCAAAAAGCTGGTCTCCACGGAGGAAGGCAGGGTCGACACGTACTGCGCCCTCATCCAGGAGCTGATGCTCCAGGGCGTGGTCAATGCTTTCGCGGAAATCAACCTGACCAACCCGGATCATATCTATCTGCAGCACAACGTCGGATTTACGGCGGATATCGGCACTGCCAAGGAGCTCATGATGAAGATCGGCATGCTCCGGGCGGTCATCGACGAGCTGATCAAATCCGGCGTGTATAACGGATTCATCGACGCGAGCATCCCCGGCACGGCGATCTTTACGCCGGAGGGATGACGCGCGGAAGGGCGGACTATGCTGAAAAAAACACTGGCGCTTCTGCTGACGCTCCTGTCCATGGGCCAGGGCGTCATCACCGTGCAGGAGGACCAGTTGTCCCTGGGCGGCACCCTGTTCCTGGTCAACCGCCAGTACCGGCTGACGGCTGACTATGTGCCGGAAGACCTGGTGATGCCGAACGTCAAGCGTACCAGCAGCTCGGTCCTGATGCGGCGGGAGGCGGCGGAAGCGCTGGAAGAGCTGTTTGACGCCGCGAAGGCGGAGAAGAATTATACCCTGACTGCCGTGTCCGGCTTCAGGAGCTATCAGACGCAGCTGAACATCTATAACCGCAGGGTCAAAAACGCCGGGAAGGCCAAAGCGGACCTGTATGTCGCCTGGCCGGGCGCAAGCGAGCATCAGCTGGGGCTTGCCATGGACGTGGGACGCCGGACTAACAGCAGCCTGAGGGCCTCCTTCGGCAATACGCCGGAAGGGAAGTGGCTGGCGGAAAACTGCTATCGGTTCGGGTTCATCCTGCGCTACAAGCAGGAATGGACGGAAACCACCGGTTACGCCTATGAGCCGTGGCATATCAGGTATGTCGGCGTGGAGCACGCGCAGCGGATCCAGGCGCTGGACATCCCGTTTGAGGAATACATCGACCTGCTGAGAGCAGTGGCGGACGAAGGAGGTATGGAATGAAGCGCGGATGGATCTGGATCGTGCTGATGTTGCTTTTGGCGGCCGCCGCGGCTTGTGCGGAAGAGGGCGGAATGCCCGCGTGGGACTATCCGCTGGAGCCGGAGATCCTGGAGAACCGGTCAGGCTTTATCACGCTGGTCAACCGGACCCATCTCCTGGACAGCGATTATGAACCCTATGACCTGACGGTGATCGACGTGCGCTGCGTACCCTCCATCCGGGGCGATAAGCTGCGCAAGACGTGCCTGAACGCCATGCGGCGCATGTTCGCTGCCGCGGAGGAGGACGGGATGATCCTCTACCTGAAGAGCGTCTACCGCGCCTATTCGACCCAGAAGTACATGTACAACAACCGTCTGGACAAGGTGGGCCGCGATGACGGCGTGGTCGCCTAGCCGGGCTCCAGCGACCACCAGACCGGCCTTGGAGCCGACATCCTGAACCTGGCCTGGACGAAAAAGGACGGCATGACGCCGGCCTTCGCCCAGACCGCCGAGGCCCAGTGGATGGACGCGCACTGCGCGGAGTATGGCTTCATCATCCGCTATATGGAGGATAAGGAGAGTATCACCGGGATCATCTACGAGCCGTGGCACCTCCGGTACGTCGGGGAGGAAGCGGCCCGGTATATCATGGAGCAGCACCTGTCGCTCGAGGAGTTTGACGAGGAATGGCACCGATACATCGAGGACTGGGAAGCCCGCGGCGGCAATTTCAAAGAGCTGCTCCGGCAGCGCGCGGTCCCGAGCCCGGTGGAGGTGCTGTTTGTCACGGAGGAGGGAGAAGAGGAAATCTCCCTGTTCCATTGAGATGCTCAGCCTGCGGGAACGGCTGAACGCCTACCATTCCCAGGAACGGCAGGCGGAAAAGCAGCCGGCGGCGCCGACCGCATGCTATCGGACCGCCAACCGCACGGAAAGGGCGGCCTACGGCCTGCCGGATCACCTGGACGCGGCGCTGCTGCACAGCATGAGCGGCCTTCAGCTGGACGGCGACCTGCCGTTGGAGGGACTGCTGTTTCTCGACACGGAGACCACCGGCCTGTCCGGCGGGGCGGGGACGATCGCATTCCTGACCGGCCTGGGCTGGTTCGAGGGCGATACCTTTGTGGTAGAGCAGGACCTGATGCGCGATTATCCCGAGGAGCCGGCGATGCTGGAGCGGGTCGTGGCGCTGATCGAACGGTCGCAGCTGCTGGTGACCTTCAACGGGCGGACCTTCGACGTGCCCCTGCTCGAGAGCCGGCTGACCATGAACGGCAAGCGCGTCCGCCTGACAGAACGGCCGCACCTGGACCTGCTGCACCCCGCGCGGGCGGTATTCAAGCTGCGGCTGCAGCGCTGCCGGCTGGCGTGCCTGGAAGAGACGGTGCTCGACATCCACCGGGAGGACGACCTGCCGGGCAGCGAGGTGCCCAGGGTCTGGTTCCAGTACCTGAAGGACGGCGATTTCCGGCCGGTCGAGCGCATCCTGGAGCACAACCTGCAGGATATCAGGTCCATGCCGCTTTTGCTCAGCCGGATGCTCAGCCTGTACGAGGCCCCGCTGTCCATTCCCTGGCAGGAGGACATCTATTCGATCGGCCGGGTGCTGGAGAAACGCGGCCAGATGGAGCGGGCGCGGAAATGCTACCATGCCGCTGACGGGGGCAGGCTTTCCAGGCTGGCCCGGCTCAGCCTGGCTGAAAACTACAGGAAAAGTACCGATTACGGCCATGCCGCGGAGGTGTACGAGCGGATGCTCCGGGACGGACAGGGCTCCGTGCAGACGATGGTACGGCTCGCGATCCTCTACGAGCACCGGCTGGGCCGCCCGCAGGATGCGCTGGCGCTCACGCGGCGCGCGATGCTGCTGACGGAAGATCCGGACGAACTGGCGGCGCTCAACAGGCGCTACCAGCGTTTGAACAGGAAAGGATGAAGACAGATGGGTTTGATGAATGCACTGAAGGTCAGGAAAGCGGTGACCCTGCACAACAAGGGCGACCTGGCAGGCGCGCGCAAAGCGTATGAAGAGCTCTGGGAGGCCGGCGTCATGGACGCGGCCTACTTGCTCCCGTACACGATCCTGCTGCTGCGGGAGGGCGGCGCGCCGGAAGCGGAAAAGGCCAAGGAAATCCTGCGCCGGGTGGAAAAGCTGCCCGGCCTGAACCCGCGGCAGAAGACGGAGATCCACGTCAATTACGCCTGCGCCCAGTACAAGCTCGGCCGCCTCGCGGAGGCCATCCAGCTGCTGGAAGCGTCCCATCACCAGAATCCGTGCGGCACGGTCTACCAGACCCTGGGCTATCTGTATGTCGAAGCGGGGGACGCCGAAAAGGGCCTTCCCTTCGATGAGGAAGCCCTGGAGTATGATGATGAGGACTCCATCGTGCTGGACAACCTGGGCCAGATGTACTACCGGGTGATCGGCGACAAGGAGAAGGCGCGCCCCTATTTCGAAAAGGCGCTGGAGATCAAGGACAGCCAGATCGAGACGCTGTATTTCCTCTCCCGTTATGACCTCGAAGCCGGCGACAGGGCGGCCGCCCGGGAGAAGCTGGAGAAGGCCCTCGAAGGCCGTTTCTCCCCGCTCAACTATGCCAACCGGGAAATGATCCAGAAGGCGCTGGACGAGCTGAAATAATCGATGCCAGTATCGATGCCTATGATGAAAGCCGCGGAGACCCCGCGGCTTTCATCGTATGGATCGAAGCATTTATTCAGCGGCGAACGCCCTTACTTTTTCCGCGTATTCGTCCGTCAGGCCCAGGTCCCACAGCAGGGTGGAGGTCAGGTACTTGTCCCGCAGGTCGCGGGAACCGACGAACGCGTTGACGGTGTCCTCCGTGCTGATGCCAATGTCCTTCGGCGTGAGCGGCATCCCGACGCCGGCCATGACAGCGTGGATATGCTCGAAATCGGGCAGCTCTTCCCCGATGATTCTCTGAACCCGGTCCCACTGGCCGGTCAGCCGCGCAAGCCGCTGCTCGTGCCGGGCAGGATCGTTTTTGTGCGCCTTCTGCTCGAGGACGATGATCTCCGGCGCGGTTTTCCCGAAGATGTGCCGGATCTGCGCTTCCCAGCGTTCCGGCGTCATCTGCCGCCACCATTCCCTTGCGCGTTTCGCGTCCGGGGTGATCTTCAGGATGTCCGGATAGAGCCGCAGGGTGAGCAGGCTGCCCACGCCCACCTGGATGCCATGCAGGTCATAGGGCAGTCCGCGCTCCAGCGCCATCATCTCCCACATATGGGAAAAATAGTGCTCCAGGCCGGAAGCAGGGCGGGAGATGTCCGCATACGCCATGGCGACGCCGGCGAGAACAAGGCCCTCGGCGATGGCCTGGACGGCGCGCGGATCGCGCTTCGGCAGCCCCGGCGCGGCGTCCATGACCTGCCGCAGGGCCGCGCGCATCATGTCCGCGATGTCCGGGCAGTAGTATTCGTCCGCTGCCAGATGGGAAATGCGCCATTCACACAGCGCGATATACTTGGCGACCATGTCGCCCAGGCCGGCCCAGAGCATGCGCATCGGAGCCTTCGCAAGGATGTCCGTGTCCAGCAGGATGCCGGACGGGGCCTGGTTGTACAGGGACACCTTGACCTGGTTAACCTCCATGGAGGAGCTGTTGGAAGCGTAGCCGTCCATCGAAGGGGCGGTGCCGATAATTGCGTTTTTCCGATGCGTCGCGTGGGCGGTGACCTTGCAGATGTCGTTGATGACGCCGCTGCCCACGCCGAGGATCAGGTCGGCTTTCGCGGGCAGGTGCATGATCACGCTGCCTACCGCCCATTCCGCCGGCGCGACCTTGTCGCCGTGGCAGGGGATCACGTGGGTGTCAAAGCGGACGCCGGCCCGGCTGAGCAGCTCGCAGACCCGCTCACCAGCTGCGGTCCAGGTGTTCGCGTCGCAGACGACAAAGGGGTGGGAGGCGCCCAGCGCGCTGAGCATATGCGGCAGGTCCTCCAGAATGCCCGCGCCGATGTTCAGGTACTGCAGGGCGCAGACGTGGCGACGCCCGCACGCGCAGTCGAATCCCTGCGGGCGGACAAGCTCCGTGAGCTTCATATGGGCAAAGTCCGGCATGGCGGTTCCTCCTTCATGGATGTACTGTGACAATTTTTTTACTGGAAGTATCTCTCCTGGGGCTCGACGTTCCGGATGCGCTTTTTCCGGCGGTTTTTCCTGTGGCGAATCCGATGGATCAGCCGGATCAGCAGCACGATGAGCAGCAGGGGCAGGATGATATAAAACAGGGCAAACTCAACGGTAAAGCGGGGGAATGGGTTGGGATCGTTGATAGTCATCGCGATGATCTCATCAATGGTGGGGAACAGCTGCTCACGCCGCGCGATGGAGCGGGTGGCCAGCAGCTCATAGACGGTCGGCAGGCCCTGCTCGTCGTAATACGTCATGGTGCCCATCACGTCGCCCTCCTGGATCGGGGCGCTGAAGGCGCGTGTATAATCGGTGATCGTGATATCGTTCAGGTGATGGGACAGGTAATCGATGTTGCTGGCGGACGTGACGATCTTGTCGCTGCCTTCGCTGCTGATCTGGTTCAGCGCGAGGGTCAGCTTGCCCAGGTTCGCGTCGTCCTGCGCGTAATGCGCGATATCCACCACGCGCGGGTTCCGGCGGTACAGCTCGGCGATGCTGACGCCCGTGAACTGGGTGAAGCCGTATTCGAGCAGCTTGATGGTATCGATGTAGCGGTTGGCGTCAGAGGAGGCGTGGTAGACGCAGGAGATCAGCGTGACGCCGTTCCGGACCGCCGCGCCGACGTAGCAGTAGCCCGCGGCGCTGGTGAAGCCGGTCTTGATGCCGATGCCTTCCGGGTAATAGGTGGCCTCATTGCCGGACGCGTTGCGGAGAAAACGGTTATTGGTGCGCAGCGTGCGGGCGTTATAGATGTTGTCGGCCGGCATGCTGTATTCCGTCTGGCTGACGATGTCGCGGAAGGTCTCGTTCCGCATGGCGATGCGCGCCAGGTTGGCCATGTCGCGGGCGGTGGAATAGTGCCAATCGTCCGAAAGGCCGTGCGGGTTGGCAAAATGCGTCGCGGTACAGCCGAAATCCGTGGCGGCGGCGTTCATCAGGGCTACGAAATTGTCGATGTTACCGGAGACGGTCTCGGCGATGACATTGGCGCCTTCGTTGCCGGACATCAGCATGGTCGAATAGAGAACGTCCCGGAACTTCAGGACCTCGCCGTAGCTCAGCGGGATCACGGAGGAGTCGGCGGGGATGTCCATGGCGGAGGCGCTGACAAAGACGTCCCGGTCCAGTTCGCCTGCCAGCAGACCGAGATAGATGGTCATGATTTTCGTCGTGGACGCGGGATAAATACGGCTGTCAGCGTTCTTTTCGAAGATGACCTCGCCGCTTTCCGCTTCCACCACGATGGCGGAGGAGCAGGTCAGGTGCTCAGGCCGCAGGTCCTCCGGATAGTTCGGATCATAGTCGGTCTGCTGTCCGGTCGCGAATGCCGGTTTTCCGCCGGCGGCCAGCAGCAGGAGAAGGCAAAGCAGCGCCGCGAGCCGCGTGAGCGGGGATGTATGTGAATGCGTCATATAGCTCCCATTCAGTTCGTTCTGCGTCGGGTCCGCCCTGCTTTTCCGCGTGGGACCGGCGCCGCAAACAGTATAGCCGAAATCGCGGAGAAAGGCAAGTGGCACCTCATCCAACCGTATTGAAACGATGTAAAAAAGTCACTGTTCACGGAACCATGACATAAAAAATGGTGGCGGTTTTGCCTGAACTGTGGTATATTACAAGCGTTGCCGGGAATTCCATGCGCCTGCCCGGAAGGGAACGAACATCATATCAGGAGGTCACGGATGAAGCCGTATCTGCATCGGGTACAGTATTACGAGACGGACATGATGGGCGTTGTCCATCATTCCAACTATATCCGCTGGATGGAGGAGGCGCGGATTGACTTCATGGACCAGCTGGGCTTTCCCTACGCCCGGATGGAAGCGGAGGGCGTGCTGTCGCCGGTCAAGTCGGTCGCGTGTGAATACCGGCATCCCAGCGCTTTCGGGGACACGGTCAGCATTGAGGTATCGGTCGCGTCCTTCAACGGGGTCGTGCTGGCCATTCGGTATACCATGCGCGGCGCGCAGGGGACGGTCATCTGTGAAGGACGGTCCGAGCATGTGTTCCTGGACCGGGAAGGCCACTTCGTCCGGCTGAAGCGGCAGCTGCCGGCGTTCTGCGCGGCGCTCGAAGCGCTGCTGGACCCTGCGACGGATGAATAAGGGAAAGGACGGGTGCGCGATGGAGCGGGACAGCACGATCTACCAGGCGTATGTGCGTATTCTCAGGCGGGAGCTGGTCTGCGCGATGGGATGTACGGAGCCGATCGCCCTGGCATACTGCGCCGCCAAAGCCCGCGCTCTCCTGGGCGCGCTGCCGGACCGCATCCTGGTGGAGGCCAGCGGCAACATCATCAAGAATGTCCGGAGCGTGGTGGTCCCCAATACGGACGGCCGGCGCGGCATCCCGGCCGCCGTCGCCATCGGCGTGCTGGGCGGGGATGAAAACGCGCTGCTACAGGTCATTTCCCATGTGCAGCCGGAGGCAAAGGAACGGCTGGCCGACTATCTGACCCGGACCCCCATCGAGGTCCGGCCCCTGGAATCAGAACAGCTGCTGGACATGATCGTCACGGTCCGCTGCGGCGCGTCGTATGCGCGGGTCCGTATCGCCGACAGGCATACGCAGATCGTCCTGACGGAAAAGGACGGCAGGGTCATTGAACGGCACGAGCCGCAGTCCTCCCCGGCGGAGGCGGCGGATGAAGCGGACGACGGCCTGCTGACCGTGCGGGACATCTATGACTTTGCCCGCACCTGTGACACGAAGGATGTGCAGGAGCTGCTCGACCGCCAGATCCGGATGAATACCGCGATCGCGGAGGAAGGCCTCCGGCACGATTACGGCGCCAACATCGGGAAAGTGCTGCTGACGACCGGTCATGACGTGCGGACCCGTGCCCGCGCCGTCGCCGCGGCGGGCTCAGACGCCCGGATGAACGGATGCGAGCTGCCGGTCGTGATCTGTTCCGGCAGCGGCAACCAGGGCCTGACGGCCTCCCTGCCGGTGATTGAGTACGCGAAGGAGCTGCGCGTGGATCAGGAGACCCTGTACCGGGCGCTGCTGGTCTCCAACCTGGTCACGCTGCACACCAAGGCCGGCATCGGACGCCTGTCCGCCTTCTGCGGCGCGATCTGCGCCGGGGCCGGGGCCGGCGCGGGCATCACCTACCTTTTTGGCGGCAATGAAAAGGATATTGCCCATACCATCGTCAACGCGCTGGCCATCTCCTCCGGCATCGTGTGCGACGGCGCCAAGTCCTCCTGCGCTGCCAAGATCGCTACCGCTGTGGACACGGGCATCTTCGGGTATGAAATGTATAAAAACGGGCAGCAGTTCTACGACGGTGACGGACTGGTGGTGAAGGGGGTGGGAAATTCCATCGCCAATTTCAGCCGGCTGGGCCGGATCGGCATGCGGGAGACGGACCGCGAGATTATCAGCATGATGACGGAGCACAAGCGCAGGGACGGAATGAAATGAAAGCATCTGAAATCGTACCAGGCATTAGAAGCCTTGGCCCGAGGAGCGGGCGGATCCGCCTGCCCGCTGATCGCATTGAGTTGACAGAAACGCTGGAGATCGATCAGCCCTGCCTCTGCCTGGAGGGGGAGGTGTGGGCATACAGTGCCGATCCGAACGGTGTTTTTGAAAGCAGGCATGGCACGCAGCTCCGTCTGAGGGGAACGGATT
>CACXEB010000190.1 GCA_902766515.1 uncultured Eubacteriales bacterium | reverse complement strand
GCGCCCGCGCCCAGGTTTTTGAGCAGCATGCTCCGGGATGGCGCGCGCCCTGCCCCGTCGTGCAGGGACTCCAGCCCCAGCGCGAAGATCATGTAGACGCAGTAGCCCCAGGTAAAGGGCCGAAGCATCCCGCCGATCTGCGGCAGGCTCATCAGCGCGCCGGCCACCCATGCGGCAGCGTCCACCGCCAGCACCGCATACCAGACCGCCGTGTGCAATTCACCGCTGAAGAAGGTCCCGACGTACCGCGGATACAGCGCCGCCGCCAGCGCCGCGGCACTCACGCAGACCCAGTGTCCCGCAGGGGTCTGCGCCGGCAGGGCCCAGGCGAGCCCCGCGCAGGCCGCGGCACTCAGCAGCACACAGGGCAGGCGCAGCCTGGGCTTCAGCCCATGGATGCCGGCTGCCAGCAGCAGCGCCGCGAGGAGCGGAAGCAGCATCGCGGCATCCACGCCCACAGCAGTGCCGATCAGCAGAAAGACCGGCATCGGGACCAGAAGGAGGCCCAGGCCATAGAAGAGATGTCTCAGGAGCTTCATGCTACGCATCCGGCACCTCCTCCAGCAGCCGCAGCGTCACGCTGTTGCCCAGCAGGCGCAGCTGGCGCATCCGTTCGCGGATCTCCGGGCTGTCATAGCAGGAAAGGATGACGATGTCCGCACCGGTCAGCCGCGGCAGCTGTTCGAGGAAAGTCGGAAAGCTCCGCAGCAGCCGGATCTGCAGGGCCGCGAAGGCGCAGAGCAGGGTCTGCTCCCAGCCCGCGCCGCGCCCCGGCAGCAGGCAGGCGCATTCCTCCCCCTCGTCCAGGGGCATGCTCGCGGCAAAGCCGGCTTCCATCCCGTGCCGCAGCGCGTAGACGCACATGGAAGCGGCCAGTGAGATCGCGTATTCGATCCGCTGCTGCTCATACTCCATGAGGCTGCCCCACTGGTCCTCGGTCTTCTGGCCGTTGATCAGCACCATCAGCCGCGGATCGGACGTGAAATCATGCGTCTTGACCTGCAGCTCCCCTACCCGGGCGGTCGCGGCCCAGTGGATGTCGCGCTCCGGGTCGCCCGCGCGGTAGCCGCGGATGCCGTTGACCAGGAAGGGATCGGGCTGGATCCAGCGCCGCACGCTGATATCGCCCTGCGCCCTCGAAGAGGGAAACATAATGTCCCGCTCCGGCAGCAGCCGGGGATAGACATAGATTTCGGCGGGCGCGTCCAGTTCCCGCGAGACCAGCCGCATGCCCAGCAGATCGCTCGCCGTCAGGGATGCGTGGTGCAGCCGGTAATGGCCCCGGTGGCCCAGGACCACATGGTGCCGGCGCGTTACCTGGGAGTAGGGCAGCAGGGTGAACACGCTCTTGTGGTAGTGCCCGCCGCGGATCTCGACCTCCTCCCGGGTATGGAAGCCGAAGGCCGGCGGGACCCGCGTCTCCAGGCGCACCCAGGGAAGAAAAAACAGACTCCGGTTGCCGATCACCTCGATCAGCTCCACCCGGTCGCCCTCATACGCCTCGGTCCGGGACAGGGCACGGCGGTACGAAAAGCCGCGCATGCCAAACCGGGCCACCAGCCAGGCCTGGATGATGGCCATGATCAGGAAGACCGCAACGATCAGCAGGAAGTCCATATCATCTGGTTTCGGTCGGCACCGGCACGGCGGCCACGGCGTCCCGGACGATCTGCTGCCCCGCGGCGGCCTGGGCGCCGTAGCCCCGCGAGATGACGCGGTGGGCCAGCACGGGCACCGCCACGCGCTGCACATCGTCCGGCACCACATAGGCGCGTCCCTGGATGACCGCGTACGCCTGGGCTGCCCGCATCAGCGCAAGCATCCCGCGGGGGCTGACCCCCAGCTGCGCCCGGTCGTCCTTGCGGGTCGCCTCGCACAGGTCCGCGATATAGCCCCGCACGCTCCCGTCCACCTCGCACTGGGGCAGGGCCCGCTGGGCCTCCGCCAGGGCATCGCACCCGCAGACAGCCTCCAGCGTCTGCAGCGGCTCCTCCCGGAGAAACCGGTCCAGGATGCGCAGCGCCTCGCCATGGTCCGGGTAACCGGGCGTGAGCCGCATCAGGAAACGGTCCAGCTGCGCCTCGGGCAGCGGGAAGGTGCCCTGGATCTCGATCGGGTTCTGGGTCGCGACGACGAGGAACGGATCCGGCAGCAGCCGGGTCACCCCGCCGTCGGTCACCTGGCGCTCCTCCATGCACTCCAGGAGGGCGCTCTGGGTCCGCGGCGTCGCCCGGTTGATTTCATCCGCCAGCAGGATATTGGCAAACACCGGCCCCGGATGGAAGACGAACTCGCCCTGGTCCGGCCGGTAGACGCGGGTGCCGGTGATGTCCGCCGGCAGCAGGTCCGGCGTGAACTGGATGCGGGAAAACACCCCACCGATCGACTTTGCAAAGCTGCGGGCCGTCACCGTTTTGCCCGTGCCCGGCACATCCTCCAGCAGCACATGGCCGCGGGCCAGCACGGCCGCCAGCAGCAGGTCGATCATGTCTGTCTTGCCCACGACCACGCGGGAGATATTGTCCCTGATCCGCCCCGCCAGGGCGGCGATGTCAGCGCACTGCATACAGACCTCCGTCAAACGGTGGATGGGGGGAATGCACCAGGGAATCCTTCGGGGGACGCCTTACGACAGCGCTTCCAGCTTCCGGCGCTGTTCGTCCGCCGTCAGGGCGTCGATCAGCTCGTCCAGGTCGCCGTCGAGGATCGCGTTCAGCTTGTACAGTGTCAGGCCGATCCGGTGGTCCGTGACCCGGCTCTCGTGAAAATTATAGGTGCGGATGCGCTCGTTCCGCTCCCCTGTGCCCACCTGGGCGCGGCGGTTGGCGGCATAGGCGGCGTCCTGCTCGGTGCGGTACAGGTCATACAGGCGGCTCTTCAGCACCTTCATGGCCTGCTCCTTGTTCTTGAGTTGGCTCTTCTCATCCTGGCAGGTGACCACCAGGCCGGTCGGCAGGTGCGTGATGCGCACCGCGGAGTCGGTCCGGTTGATGTACTGCCCGCCATGGCCGGAGGCGCGGTAGGTGTCGATGCGGATATCCCCGTCGGCGATATTGACCTCCACGTCCTCCGCCTCCGGAAGGACGGCCACGGTCGCCGTGCTGGTATGGATGCGGCCGGCCGTTTCCGTGACCGGAACGCGCTGGCTGCGGTGCACGCCGCTCTCAAACTTGAGCCGCGAAAACGCCCCCACCCCGTTCAGCAGGAAGACGGCTTCCTTGATGCCGCCCAGTTCCGTATCCACGGTGTTGATCGGCTCCACCCGGTAGCCGTGGCGCTCCGCGTAGCGCACGTACATGCGCATGAGCAGGCCGGCGAACAGCGCCGCCTCATCCCCGCCCGCACCGGGCCGGATCTCCAGGATGACGCTGCGGTCGTCGTTCTCGTCCCGCGGGATCAGGTACAGGCGCAGGTCCTCCGTCAGCTGCTCGCGCTCGGCCGTCAGGGTCCGCAATTCCTCAATGGCCTCCTGCCGGAACTCCGGGTCCTCGCGCAGCTCCTCCGCCCCGGCGATCTGCTGTTCCAGCGCCTGATAGCGCTGCCAGGCCAGCACCGCGGGCTCCAGCTGCTTGAGCTCCCGGAGCGTGCGCTGGTAGCGCGGCACGTCCATGATGACCTCATTCTGCTCGGCGTCAACGCTCAGCTCCTCATAGCGGGCGGTGAGCTGGCCGAAGTGCTCCTCCAGCAGCCTTCCGTCCATCACTTCGCCTGTTCCGCCGCCTCCAGCACCGCGTAAAAGGCGGGCTTGGGCGTCATGTTGCCGTTGAACAGCAGCGGATACTGGGTAGCGCGCCAGCTCAGGTCGTCCGTGATGCCCCAGACCTGCACCGCCTCCACCTGGTCGGCATAGGAGAGGGCCAGCCGCATGACCAGCCCGTACAGCTTCGCCTGGGCTTCAAAGTTGGCCGCCGTCGAGGCAGGCACCGTCACATCCAGCTCGCTGATGCGCAGCCGGAGGCCCAGCGCCGCGATCCGTTTGAAGGACGCCGAGATGGCCGAGAAGCTGGGCTGCCTGATGTCATGGTGCATCTGGAAGCCGTAGCCGTCCACCACGCCGGCCGCCTGCAGCTGCTTGAGCAGGTTGACGATGCCGGTCTGCTTGGGCTCATACGCGGTATTGTAATCGTTATAGTACAGCAGTACGCCTTCCGGGGCGTACTTGCGGGCCAGTTCGAACGCCTTGAGGACGTAGTCCCCGCCCACGATGGCCAGCCACCTGGAGGAGGTCCGCAGGGTGGTCTTGCCGTCATCCACCGCTTCGTTGACCACGTCCCAGGATACGATGACGCCGGGATAGTGTTCCTCCGTCCAGGACATGACCGCCGAAATGTAATGCTCCAGCCGGGCCAGCATGACCTCGCGGGTGACGTACGGCTTCGACGTATCGTAGCCCACATGGAAGAAAGCTTCCGGCGTCTGGCTGTGCCATACCAGCGTATGGCCGTGCACGGGGATGCCGTTGGCCTTGGCGAAGTTCAGCATCGGGGTCGCCGCCGTGAAGTGCACCGCGACCGCGGTATCGTCCTCCGCCGCCAGCTTCCGGCTGGCCGCCACATCCAGGACGCTGTCCGGCTTCAGCTCATTGCCCGGGGTCAGGATGTTGAACTGTTCCCGGCAGAAATGCATCCGGGTGGCTGACATGGCCTCGTTGCGGGTCACCGACGTGCCCAGCCGGAAATAGGGCGCGTAAGCGTCCTTGAGGGACGGCAGCGCCGAACCGCTTTCCCCGGCCGGCCAGGTTTCCGTCTTCCGCCACTCGACAGAGAAATCCTTGATCTCATACGACAGCGACGGGGCGTCGCCGGTCTCCACATACAGCACGAAGCGATCGTAATCGCCGGCCAGGTACATGGCGCTCAGCTCGGTCCACCTGTCCCTGGGGACGGCGGCGGACGTGATGTTCTCGTAGGTTTCCTGGCCGCCGCGGCTATGGGCGACGGACAGGATCAGCCGGGTCGCCTGTACCTCCGTCTGCCGGACGAGCACGCGCACCTTGTACCGCTCCCCCGCAGTCAGGGCGAAGTCGCGGCCCATGGAATGCCAGTTCTCCGAACGGCCTGTGATCGCCAGCGTTTTCTCCTCCGTCACCGATACGGACGCGCCCCCGGCGCTGCGGGCGTACCAGCCGTCCGTTCCGGCGGAAAAGTCCGACTTGTAATTGACCGCGTCCTCCGCCAGGGCAATCACGCCCATCAGGAGCGCGAGCGCCGTCAGCAGCGCAGTGATCCGTTTCATAACCCTTCCTCCTCATTTTCAGCCGCACCAAGCGGCAATACGTACGCGCACAGCCGGTCACAGCCGGCACGGCGGAGCGGATGCGCCGGCGGCACGCGCCGGATGCCCGCCAGCCGCGCCCCGGCCTTCTCCAGGGTCCGCCGGGAAGCGGCATTCTCCGGGCGGCAGGTCGCGGTCAGCCCGGCCATCCCCCGGCGGCACGCCTCCCGGCACAGCAGCCGGACCGCCTCCGTCCCATAGCCCCGGCCGCGCCAGGGCGGAAACACCGTATAGGCGATCTGCCCGCTGAGGGGTGTCGCCCAGGTCACCTCCGGCCTGAGCTCGCACGTCCCGACCCGCGTCCCGTCCGCCAGGATGTCATAGCTGACCGTCCGCATCCGGCTGCCGTCGGGGCTGCCCGGCGTCTCGCCCGTCTGCTTCAGGATCACTGCGCCGCCGCCACCGGCTTCAGGATGTCCGCGTGGCGCACGCCGTGCGAGGCGTCAAAGTTGTCCGCCTTGTTGAAGTCCGCGTGCTCGATGATGTACTCGCGCCGCGGATCCACCCGGTCGCCCATCAGCAGGGACACCATCTGCTCGGCGGCGGCGGCGTCCTCCAGGGTGACCTGCATCAGCTTGCGGTGGCTGCGGTCCATGGTTGTCTCCCACAGCTGCTCCGGGTTCATCTCGCCGAGCCCCTTGTAGCGCTGCAGCGTGTAGCCCTTCATGCCGGCCAGCGCCTTCTTCAGCTCCCGGTCGTCGTAG
>CACXEB010000189.1 GCA_902766515.1 uncultured Eubacteriales bacterium | reverse complement strand
TTATCCCGCACAGCCTGGAGGTCCTGCCAGGCTTCGCGTTTTTTGACGTTGGTCTCGTCCCGCAGAAGCGCGGCCGGATGGTAGGTCGGCATGATCCACAGGCCGTTCTTCTGGACAAAGCGGCCCCGGTCGCGCGTGACGCGGAAGCTGTCGCCGAGGACATGGCGGCCGGCTGTCGCCCCGAGCAGGAGCAGCATCTTCGGCCGGATCAGCGCAAACTGCATGCGCAGGAACGGCAGGCACTGCTCCGCTTCTTCGGGCAGGGGCGTCCGGTTGTGGGGCGGCCTGCACTTGACGATGTTGCAGATGTAGACCTCCTCGCGGCTGAGCCCGATGCTGGCGAGCATCTTCGTCAGCAGCTGGCCGGCGGCGCCGACGAAGGCCAGGCCGCTCAGGTCTTCTTCATAGCCGGGCCCTTCGCCGATCAGCATCAGCCGTGCCTGGGCGCTGCCCTGCCCGGGCACCTTGTGGTGGATCTCCCGGCAGAGGCCGCAGCGCTGGCATGCCTCGATCTCAGCGTGCAGCTGATCCCAACTGACCTTCATCGCAGACCGCCGAACATGGTGTTGATGAAGACGACCGCGCTCTGCCGGACAAAGGCGTACAGGCCGAAAAGCAGGGCCAGCAGGGCAAAGACGATCAGCGCGCCGATCAGCCAGGCGTAGAAATCACCCACGCGGCTGACGTTGCGCCAGAAGCGCTGCCGTTCCCGCCGCTGGGCACGCTCTTCCGCGGCAAACGGATCGGTGGTCATAGGAACACTCCTTCTCCGTCGTTTTCATCGTCATACACGGGCGGAACGGCCAGGCGCCGGCGCTCCATTTCCCGGTCCAGGTCGTCGGCCCGCCACATGCTGATGTACAGGGCACCGTCCTGGGCGGAAGCGTCCACCCGGATGGGGAAATCGTAATCGTTGCGGTAAACCAGGTTCAGGTTGCTGCTGCCGACCGCCGCGTCCACGCCGTGGGGCAGGTAGGACGCCCCGTTGGCGCCGTGCGCGCGGCGCTGCAGGACGGTGATGCCCGGCAGCTGCAGCAGCACGTTGTACAGGGTGGAGGAGACCTGGCAGGTGCCGCCCCCGTAATTCAGCTTGATCTTGCCGTCCGTCAGGACCGGGGCGACGTGATAGCCGTTTTCAGCGTTGTACGGGCCGATGTCGGCGTTGAAGTCGAGGCGCTCGCCGGGGGAAAGCGTGATCCCGGACAGCCGGGCGCAGGCGGCGGCGATGTTCAGCATCCGTCCCTCGTTGGCCTCCGTGTCATCCGTTTTATAATAGGAAGTGTAGACGGCGAGGGGCGCTTCGAAGGCCGTTTCCTCCGGCGCGGACTTGACCATCGTGATGTCGCGGAGCTGCCGCGCGTCCACATAGCCGTACTGGCGCTTGAAGATGACCCTCGCCCAGCCGTCCTCGAAGCCAATCAGGGCCAGGCGCGCGCCGTCGTGCAGGATAGTCAGCCAGTCGGCATGGGGATCGGGGGCGCTGCAGATGACCGCGTCGCCGTCCGCGGTCGCCATGTAACCGTACACGATGACCCCATAGGGTGGCGTATTGACCGGGTCGACCGCCCGGACGTCCATGACCCGCGACCGGTAGAGGTAGCCTTCGTGCTTATCGGCGATGACGTAGACGAAATTCGGTTCCACGCGCAGGATGTCCACCCGCATGCCCTTCTGGACATAGATGATGGTTTCACCCTCGCTGCACGGCAGGGTCAGCATACGGCTCTCGCCGACGGTCACCGCGCGGTAGAGCACCTGTCCGTCCTCCGCCCTGGCGGCGCCGGTGATCATCAGGGCGAGCAGCGCCAGCGCCGCGGTCCGCCGGAAGGCCGGAAGGCGTTTCTTACACATCGCCCCGGTAGATCGCCATGAACAGGCACAGGTCATGGCAGGAAGCTTCGATGCGGATCGGGAAATCGTAGCTGTTGCGCATCTTGAAGTCCAGGTCGCCGCTGGAGGCGTCGACGCCGTGGGGCAGGTAGGCCGCGCCGCTGGCCCCGTGGGGATGCCGCTCCAGGATGGTGATGCCGGGCAGCTGCAGCACGGTGTTGTACAGGGTGGAGGAAATCTGGCAGGAGCCGCCGCCATAGCCGCTCTTGGTGACGCCGTCCACCAGGATCGGGGCCTTCATGTAGCCGTTGGCCTTGTTGAAGGGGCCGACCGACTCGTTGAAGTAGAGGCTTTCGCCGGGCTGCATGACGCGCGCCAGCTTCAGGCAGGCCACCTGCAGGTTGTTGATGCGGTCCGGGTTATCGCTGTAGAACGAGCAGAAGACGGAGATGGGTGTGTCCGCGTCGCCGAGGTCCACGTTCGGCGCGATGGGCGTGATCTCTTTCAGCAGCCGCGTGTCGATGTAGCCGTATTCCCGCTTGTGCACCAGCTTGGCGTAGCCGTTTTCCACGCCGAGCAGCGCGATTTTTGCGCCGGCGGTCAGGTAGTTCAGGATTTCCGCTTCCGGATCGGGCTGGTAGAGCACCGGGGTGTCCTGGCTGATGACGGCCATGTAGGTATACACCTCGACGCCGTAGGGCGGGGTGTGCACGGGGTCGACAGGGACTACCTGGTCCACCCGGTTGCGCAGGACATAGCCCAGACGGTTGCCCAGCTTGATCTCGATCCAGCCGGGATAGACGGCGGTAACCAGCAGCTTGTGGCCGGCGCGGTAGGTGTCCAGCTTCTTGCTGAGCCGGTCCATCTCCGCGTATACGGTCGTGGTGGATTTGGGGTAATTGCGGGTGATGATCGCGTTATACAGCACGGGCTTGTCGATGTCCGCCGCTCCCCATGCGGGAACCATTGAAAGCAGCAGCACGATCAGCAAGCATCCAGCTATCCATTTGCGCATGATGACGCCTCCACATAAAGCTTGACGGCGATGCGCTGAACCGCATCGTCTCCTCAAGGCCGCCGACAGGGCCGACGGTCCTGTGAATTATATCACATACATGTTGCCGCTTGCAATGGGCGGGGGACCGAATTTTACAGATTAATCTTGCATTCCAGAGGGTTTGTGTGTATAATACGGCTTGTGCTGGACGGCCGGGTGCGTTGCCCGGCTATTCTGTGTGCATGGAAAGCCGGATGACCGGCAGGATATCAGGGAGGAACGAAACAAATGAGTGAAGCGATGGAACAGGTCAAGCGCATCGTCGTGTCGCCGGCAGGCCTGGAAAAACTCAAGGAACAGCTGAGCTATCTTGAAAACGTCCGCCGCCCGCAGGTGGTCGAGCAGATCAGCATCGCCCGCGGCTATGGCGATTTGAGCGAAAACGCCGAGTATGACGCGGCGAAAACCGAGCAGTCCCGGCTGGAGACGGAGATCCAGGAGCTGACGATGACCATTGCGACGGCGATCGTGATGGATGAGACCGAAGTCTCCACCGACAGCGTCAGCATCGGCACCGTCGTGAGCGTCACCTGCGTGGACTGCAGCGATCCCGACCTCTATGAGCGGGGCGAGCAGATGAAGTACACGATCGTCGGCGCGCGCGAAAGCGATCCGATGAAGAACCTGATTTCCAACGATTCCGCGATCGGCAGCGCGCTGCTGGGCAAGGCGGTCGGCGACACCGTCAAGGTGATCCTGCCGGATGACCAGTACGTGACGCTGCTCCTCAACGCGATCGAAGCAAGAAAATAAGACAGGGAAGTAATACAGTATATGGCAAACACGCAGAATCAGACAGGCGCACAGGCGCTGTCCCTGAGCGAGCAGGAGACCATCCGCCGGGAGAAGCTGGCGGCCCTCGTGGAAGCTGGGAACAGCCCCTATCTGCTGACGAAATATCCGGTCGATACCCGCTCGGAGCAGATCAAGGCGGATTTTGACCGCTATGACGGACAGACCGTATGCATTGCCGGCCGCATGATGAGCCGCCGCGTGATGGGCAAGGCGGCCTTCGGCCACCTGCTGGACGGACAGGGCCAGATCCAGGTCTATGTCCGCCGGGACGACGTGGGGACGGATGCGTACCAGGCTTTCAAGGGCTGGGACATCGGCGACCTGATCGGTATCCGGGGCTTCGTGTTCCGGACGCAGACGGGGGAGATCTCCGTCCATGCGCAGGAGATCACGCTGCTCAGCAAGTGCCTGAAGCCCCTGCCCGAGAAATTCCACGGGCTGCAGGACCAGGACCTGCGCTACCGCCAGCGCTACCTGGATATGATCGTCAACCCGGAGGTCCGCGACACGTTTGTGAAGCGCTCCCAGGTTATCACGGCGATCCGCACCTTCCTGAGCGGGCGCGGTTTCCTGGAGGTGGAGACCCCGGTGCTGCACACCCAGGCGGGCGGCGCGGCCGCGCGGCCCTTCATCACCCACCACAATACGCTGGACATCGATATGTACCTGCGCATCGCGCTGGAGCTGCACCTGAAGCGCCTGATCGTCGGCGGCTTCGAGCGCGTCTATGAGATCGGCCGCGTCTTCCGCAACGAGGGCATGGACACCCGGCACAATCCCGAGTTTACCATGCTGGAGCTGTACCAGGCCTACACCAACTACGAAGGCATGATGGACATCGTCGAGGACATGTTCCGCTATGTCGCCCATGAGGTCAACGGGACCGGCATCGTGGACTGCGGCGATGTGCAGCTGGACCTGGACCAGCCGTTCGCGCGGCTTTCGATGGTCGAGGCGGTCCGGAAGTATGCCGGCGTGGACTTTGACCAGGTGCAGACGCTGGAGGAAGCCCGGGCCCTGGCCGAACAGCATCACCTGAAGTTCGAACAGCGCCACCAGAAGGGCGATATCCTCAACCTGTTCTTCGACGAGTACGTCGAAAAGAACCTGGTCCAGCCGACCTTCCTGTACGGGCATCCGGTGGAGATTTCCCCGCTGGCCAAGAAGGATCCGCTGCATCCCGGCTACACGGAGCGGTTCGAGGTCTTCATGCTCGGCCGTGAGATGGGCAACGCCTTCTCCGAGCTGAACGACCCGATCGACCAGCGCGCGCGGTTTGAGGCGCAGGCGGCCCTCAAGGCCATGGGCGACGAGGAGGCCCAGGGTGTGGACGAGGACTTCCTGAACGCGCTGGAGATCGGCATGCCGCCGACCGGCGGCCTGGGCGTCGGCGTGGACCGGCTGGTCATGCTGCTGACGAACGCGCCCTCCATCCGCGACGTGCTGCTCTTCCCGACGATGAAGCCGATGGACGCGCCCAGGAAGGAAGACAAGGCTGAGGAGAAGGCTGCCGGCGGCTTTACGTGCGCCTGCGATACCTGCCCGTCCCAGGAGGACTGCAAAGCCGCGCAGGAGGCTGAGAAAGCCGCTCTCCCGGAAGAGAAGATCGACTTTTCAAACGTGGTGGTCGAGCCGCTGTTTGAGGACCTGGTGGATTTTGAGACTTTCAGCAAAAGCGATTTCCGTGTGGTGAAGGTCCTCGCCTGCGAAGCGGTGCCGAAGTCCAAAAAACTGCTGAAGTTCACCCTGGACGACGGCTCCGGCACGGAGCGGACGATCCTGAGCGGCATCCACGCGTATTATGAGCCCGAGACCCTGGTCGGCAAGACCTGCGTCGCCATCACCAACCTGCCGCCCCGGCCCATGATGGGCATTGAGTCCTGCGGGATGCTGATCAGCGCCGTCCACAAGGAAGGCGATGAAGAACGGCTCCATCTCCTGATGCTGGATCCGCACATCCCCGCCGGCGCGAAGCTCTGCTGATGTGACGCGCGTCATGGTTCAATAAACAATTCCCGGCGTTCAACGCACAGCCCGAAGGCTGATCCTCCCCGGCATGCCGATCAAGGCAGCGGGAGGGACCGGTCCCGGTCGCTGGCGTCGGCGCCGGTTTTTTTGCAGGCAGTCGCGGCAGTACGTCAGTTCAGGAGACAGGAGGATCATCCGGTATGACAGCGCATGTGAACGGCGTCGACCTTTTTTATGAGGTCATGGGGACCGGCCGGCCGCTGCTCATGGTGCACGGCAACGGGGAGGACCACACGATCTTTGCCGAAGCCGCGGCCGTCCTGAAGGATGAGTTCACCTGCTACCTCGTGGATTCAAGGGGGCATGGCGGGAGCACGCCGGTCGGGGAACTGCACTACAAGGACATGGCGAAGGATATGATCGCCCTGGTGGAGCACCTGGACCTCCGGAACGTGGTCTTCTACGGGTTCAGCGACGGCGGCATCGTCGGCCTGATGGCGGCGGCGCGGTGCGAACGGATCACCGCCCTCATCGTCAGCGGCGCGAACCTGACGCCCTTCGGCCTCAAATGGTACTGGCGGCCGGTGTTCCGGGCCATGTACCTGGTGAACCGCGACCCGAAGCTGCGCCTGATGCTGCGCGAACCGCACATCGGGAACGCGGACCTGAAAATGATCCGCATGCCGACCCTCGTACTGGCCGGCAGCAGGGACATGATCCGGACGGCGCACACCCGGAAGATCGCTTCGGGCATCCCCGGCGCGCAGCTGAAGATCCTCGATGGCGAGGGACACGGTACCTATGTGATCCATGAGGTGAAGATCGGCCGTATCATCCGGGCGTTTGTCCGGGAGACAGGCGGCGCGGAGGAAAAACATGCTGAGAGCGGACGCTGAATATGTGATCGGTCGCGCGATCGCGGAGATGAAACCGGAAGCGGCGGTCAGCCGGGCGCTGGCGGACCGAGTCTTCCCCGGACGGGTCATCCTGGTCTCGGTCGGCAAGGCGGGGTGGACCATGGCGAAGGCGGCCTGCGATGCCCTCGGGGACCGGATCAGGACCGGGGTGGTGCTGACCAAATACGGCCACGTCGGATCGCCGCTGCCAGGGGTGCGCTGCATGGAGGCCGGCCATCCCGTGCCGGACCGCCGGGGCGTCGCGGGGACGGAGGCGATCCTGGACATGACCGCGTCCCTGCGGGCGGACGACACCGTGCTCTTCCTGCTCTCCGGCGGCGCGAGCGCCCTGTTTGAGAAACCGCTGATCCCGCTGGAGGCGCTCCAAAGGATCACGGACCAGCTGCTGGCCGCCGGCTGCGATATCGGGGAGATCAACACCGTCCGCAAGCGGCTGTCCGCGGTCAAGGGCGGCAAATTCGCCCTGCACTGCGCCCCGGCCCATGTGGTGACCCTCGTGCTGTCCGATGTGCTGGGGGACCGGCTGGACATGATCGCCTCCGGACCGACGGTACCGGACCGGTCCACCTGCGGGGAAGCGCTGGACATCGTCAGCCGGTATAGGATCCATCTGCCGGAGGACGCGCTGCGGTTCCTGTCCGTCGAAACCCCGCGGGCGCTTCCGGACGGGGAGGCGGAGATCATCGGCAACGTCGGCGGACTCTGTGCCGCGGCCGCGCAGGCCTGCCGGGAGCGGGGCTATGAGCCGGTGCTGCTGACGGACCGGCTGTGCTGCGAGGCCAGGGACGCGGGCAGCTTCCTGGCGTCCATCCTTTCGGCGCATGCGCGGGACGGCCGGAAAACCGCCTGGCTGGCCGGCGGGGAGACCGTGGTGCACCTGTCCGGCAGCGGGCTGGGCGGCCGGAACCAGGAACTGGCGCTGGCGGCCGCGGCGGGGATCGCCGGTCTGCCCAATGCCGCGCTGATTAGTGTGGGCTCTGACGGGACGGACGGTCTGACAGACGCCGCCGGCGGCTATGTGGACGGCGGCACGCTGGACCGGCTGGCGGCACAGGGACTCTCGTACATCCGCATGCTGGACAACCATGACTCCTACCATGCGCTGCAGGCGGCCGGCGGGCTGATCATCACCGGCGCGACCGGCACCAATGTCAACGACGTGACCGTCGGCCTGATCGGCTGACGGTCCCTTTTACAAATAAACCATTGCGTTTTTAAAAAACCTATGATATGATGCCCCGTGGTTTGGCCGGACGCAGTTGCTTCATTATAATGAAGAGCGTATTGCCTATGTCGGCAGCCGCGGAGGGCCGGACCGGAATAACCTGTTGACTGACGGAGGTGCCTGTATGGCGCAGAACACAAAGCTGGTCATCGTCGAATCGCCAGCGAAAGCCAAGACGATCGCCCGTTACCTGGGGCGCGGATACAAGGTGGAAGCATCCCAGGGCCACGTACGCGACCTGCCGAAGTCCCAGCTCGGCGTCGATGTCGATCACGACTTTGAGATGAAATATATCACGATCCACGGCCGGGGCCCCATCCTGGCGAAGATCAGGAAGGAAGCCAAGGGCGCTTCGAAGATCCTGCTGGCCACGGACCCTGACCGCGAGGGGGAAGCGATCTCGTGGCATCTGGCGAATATCCTGAACATCGATCCCCAGTCCGCCTGTCGCGTGGAGTTCAACGAAATCACCAAGAAAGCGGTCCAGCAGGCGATGAAGCAGCCGCGGGCCATCGATATGGAGCGGGTCAACGCGCAGCAGGCGCGCCGCGCCCTGGACCGGCTGGTCGGCTATAAGATCTCCCCCCTCCTGTGGGCGAAGATCAAGAAGGGACTGAGCGCGGGCCGCGTGCAGTCCGTCGCCACCCGCCTGATCGTGGACCGCGAGGAGGAGATCGAGGCCTTCGTTCCCGAGGAATACTGGGATGTGACTGCCGTAACGACCCTGACTGAAACGAACGGGAAGAAGCGGTCCTACACCTTCAGTCTGTACCAGATGGACGGCGGGAAAGCCGTCCTGCACAGCGGGGAGGAAGCCGCCGCGGCGCAGAAGCGCATCGAACGGGCGGCCTTCCGGGTTACCCAGGTGAAGCACAGCGAGAAGCACAAGTCCCCTTCCGCGCCGTTCACTACGTCGTCCCTGCAGCAGGAGGCGAGCCGCAAGCTCAACTTTACAACGATGAAGACCATGCAGGTGGTCCAGCAGCTGTACGAGGGCATCGAGCTTGAAGGCGAGGGCATCCAGGGCCTGGTCACCTATATCCGTACCGACTCCGTCCGCATCAGCGACGAAGCCGTCGCGGCGGCGCGCGCCTTCATCCCCACGGAATACGGCGCTGAATACCTGCCGGACGCGCCGCAGGTCTACAAGGGACGCAGCAACGCCCAGGACGCCCACGAGGCGATCCGCCCCACGGTGATCGAGCGCAAGCCGGATGATATCAAGGCTTCCCTGTCCCGTGACCAGTACCTGCTCTACAAGCTGATCTGGTCGCGCTTTATCGCCTGCCAGATGGCGCAGGCGGTGTATGATACGGTGACCGTGCTGGCCGAGGGCGGCGATGTCGCCCTGCGCCTGAGCTGCGAGCACAAGCGCTTCGCCGGTTTTACCGCCGTGTACGAAGAGGGCACCGACGACGTCGAGCAGGCGCAGGATACCTCCCTGCCGGTCGTGGAGCCCGACCAGGTGCTCCAGTTCCGCGACGTGACCACGATCCAGCATTTCACCCAGCCCCCGGCCCGGTATACAGAGGCCTCGCTGGTCCGCACCCTGGAGGAAAAGGGGATCGGCCGGCCGTCCACCTACGCGCCGACGATCACCACCATCATCGCCCGCGGCTATGTCGCCCGGGAAAAGAAGCGCCTCTATCCCACGGAGCTGGGGCGCATGATCAACCAGCTGATGACCGAATATTTCGCGCCGATCGTCGACACCGACTTCACCGCCCACCTGGAGCAGGAGCTGGACGACGTGGAGACCGAGGGCACCGACTGGCACCGCGTGCTCAGCGATTTCTACCCGCCCTTTGAGCAGATGCTCGAAAAGGCGGAGCAGGATATCGAGAAGGTGGAGATCGCGGACGAGGTCAGCGATGTCCCCTGCGATCAGTGCGGCGCCATGATGGTTTACAAGATGGGCCGCTTCGGCCGTTTCCTGGCCTGCCCGAACTTCCCGGAGTGCCGCAACACCAAGCCGATCCTGAACTATATCGAAGCGCCCTGCCCCAAGTGCGGCGCGCGCCTGCTGGAAAAGACGTCCCGGAAGAACCGCAAGTTCTACGGCTGCGAACGGTATCCCGAATGCGATTTCGTCAGTTGGGACATGCCGGTCAGCGAGCGCTGCCCGGTCTGCGGAAGCTACATGACGCTGAAGCGGACCCGCAAGGACGAGGTCCTGCACATCTGCGCCAACGAGTCCTGCCGCCACAAGATCCAGGTGCCCGTGAAAGAGGAGGAGGACGAATGAGCGTCCGCGCTGCGGTCGTCGGCGCCGGGCTGGCCGGGGCGGAAGCCGCCTGGATGCTCGCCCGCCGCGGGATCCCCGTGACATTGTACGAGATGAAGCCCGTCCGCTTCAGCCCCGCGCACAAGAGCCCGCTGTTCGCGGAGCTGGTGTGCAGCAACTCGCTTAGGTCCGACCGGCTGGAAAACGCCGTCGGCCTGCTCAAGGAGGAGCTCCGGCGCCTCGGCTCGCTGGTGATGGCCGCGGCCGACCAGGCGCGCGTGCCCGCGGGCGGCGCGCTGGCGGTGGACCGGGAGCGCTTTTCCGGATACATCACCGACCGGCTGGAAGCCCACCCGCTCATCGACATCCGGCGCGAAGAGGTGACGGAGATCCCGGACGCTGACGCCGTCGTCATCGCGACCGGCCCGCTGACCAGCGACGCCCTCGCGGACGCGATTGAGCGCCTGCCCGGCGTCAGCCGCCTGAGCTTCTATGACGCGGCGGCGCCGATCGTTACGGCCGACTCCCTGGACATGACCTGCGTATTCCGCGCGTCCCGCTACGGCCGCGGCGACGATTACCTGAACTGTCCGATGACCCGGGAGGAATACGACGCTTTCATCGACGCCCTCCTGGAAGCGGAGACGGCGCCGGTCGAAGGCTTTGAGGAAACCGCCGTATTCGAGGGCTGCATGCCGATCGAATCCATGGCGCGGCGCGGCCGCATGGTCCCGGCCTTCGGGCCGATGAAGCCCGTGGGCCTCGTGGACCCGCGCACCGGCAGGATGCCGTACGCCTGCCTGCAGCTGCGTCAGGACGACGCGGCGAGCACGCTGTACAACTTGGTCGGCTTCCAGACGCGGCTCAAATTTCCGGAGCAGCGCCGAGTGTTTGGACTGATCCCCGGGCTCAGGGACGCGGAGTTTGCACGCTACGGCGTGATGCACCGCAATACCTTCCT
>CACXEB010000188.1 GCA_902766515.1 uncultured Eubacteriales bacterium | reverse complement strand
GCCGACTTTTCCGAGATCGAGCAGGACTGCTTTGAGCGGCCCTACTTTCTCTTCTGGAAAGACGGGAGTGACCAGTGAAGGGGAAGCGGACAGATAGCGACAGCGAGGGGCAGCCGACAGAAAAGCGTTGAGCGCCAGGTCTGGCCCAGCGCAAATCATCGTCTGATATTACAGGCGTTTTCGCCAAAGACAGCCGCTGTCATTTGCACTGAAGCTGACGCAGCAGCTGAAGGAACCCACAAATCAGAGCGGAGGAGCTCCCGCCGGAACTCCTCCGCTCATCACTCATTCGCTGCGGTTATTTACTACAGAGCACGATCAGCATCTCCCTGGCCTCCCGGCACAGGATTTCCGCGCGGATCTCCGGATTGTCCGGATAGAAGAACAGGAGGGTGTCGTTTTCCGCGTCGAGGAAGCTGCCGGCGGCGCTGCCGTACATCATCAGCTCCCGCTGCGCCTGGCGGGGCAGGCTGCGGCCCAGCGCCGTCGCGAGCGCGGAGATCAGGTTCCGGTATGCGCTTTCTGCATTGCCGAAGGCGTCGGCCTGCGCGTCCGCCCCGGCGGCCAGGGACAGCGCCTGGCGCAGCGCTTCTTCAGGCGCCACGTGCGATTCGCACAGCGTTTCCGTTGAGGTGAAGCGGTTCGCGGCCGCCTTGCCCCTCACCAGCGCGCACCTGGCCGCCGCGTCCGCCGTCAGCGGGCGCACGCTGCCCGAAAGCAGGCTGTCCGGCCGGCGCTCCGGCGCGTGGTGCGCCACATAGCACAGGTCGACCACACGGGCCGTCAGCGCGGCGCACAGCCGCTCGCAGACCGCCTGTCCGTCCAGACCGTACGCGGTCTTCAGCGCCTTCTCATAGGCGTTCAGGTAGCTCTGGAAAGCGTACTGGTTCCGCACGAGCATGACACGGTGCTCCTGGCTGGCCGCCAGCAGGCACTCGGAATACAGATCGTTCACGGCCTGCAGCCACAGCTCCTCCACCTGCTGCCAGGCATCCTTCCGTTCCGCCTCCGTCTGCGCCGCGTCCGTCAGGGCCGCGGCGTTTTTCGCGACCGCCGCGTGCGCGGGACAGAGGGCCAGGTCATACTCCGCCGCGGTCACGCCGTCGGCGGTCAGCGTCCGGACGCAGCTCTCCCCCGGCAGCGGGAACTGGTCCTCATTGTTTTCACCCTCGACCAGGCTGATGACGGGATCCGCCCATAGCGTCGGTCCGGGATTGTAGCCGGGGCCAAACTGGTAATCCACCAGCGCGAAGTTGATGACCTCTTCCATACTGACGTCGAACGGCGTCACGGTATGGCTGAAATAGGCTATGAATTTTTCCGACGGATGCAGCTCGGCGATCGATTGGACAACGTTGTCGTCCAGCTTCAGCAGGTCGGAGATGATGACGTTGTACAGCACCGTGTTCCCGGTATTCTTCACGGTGATCTCATAGTCGATCACCTCGTCCAGCCTGTACTTTCCATCGTGCTTGGGAGAGCTGATCTCATCCTTGACGATCGTCAGGGACGTGTTCGGCTCGCCGGTCGGCACCAGCACCGTGTTGGACGGATACCAGTACTGCTCCCGCAGGTAAGTACCCCTGAAGGTCGCCTGGTTCGCGATAAACCCGTTGCACACGTCCGCCGCGGTCACGGTGTAATCGGCGGACGCCGTCACCGTCTCCCAGGGACCCAGCGACGGGACCGTCAAGATGAGGTCGCCGGTCTCCTGCGTCCAGAACAGCGGATCGATCAGAATGCCGCCGTCAAACGTCATGTCGGACTGGTTGGTGACCGTGAACACATAGTGGATGACTTCTCCCTCCACATAGTACATGCCGTTTTGCGGCGGGTTCTGGGCGCTCTTGATCACGGTCACCGCGGGCGGGACGGGCTGCGCCTCCAGCGGGAATTCCACGTGCACGCTGTTGGTGATCATCTTCTGCTCATCCCACGAATAATCGATCGTGAAATCGCGGATCACCTTGCCGATGGACACGTCCGCCGGTGATACGATGATCCTGTGCGGGAAGGTCGCCGCGCCTTCCGGCGGCAGCCAGCTCTGGGACAGGAGCAGCCAGCCGTCGTAGTTGTCGTTTTCCCCGCCGGCGGCATTGAAGTTGTCCAGATCCACGTCCACATTGCCCACGTTCAGGGCGGTCAGCATCACCTCAAACTCGCTGCCCAGCTTCAGGGGGGCGTCCGGGCCGCCGGCGCCGCTCAGCACCAGCAGCGGTTCGAACGCCTGCGTTTCCTGGATGTCCAGCTCCACCTGCGCGCTGTCCGTCGCGAAACTGTCGCCGGTGTCATTTTCGTACGTCACCCAGAATTCGATCGGCAGGAGCATGCCGCTCTCCTTGATGTTTTCCAGGCTCTCCTCGGTCACGGTATACGGGTAGGTCCCGGTCCAGCTCTCATCCGGCGCCAGCGTCGGCGGATAGGACTCCACCGGATCGTTGAAGGCCGTTGTGAAATGCAGGGTCTGGCCGCTGGTATTCCTGACGGTCAGGAGAATCGTAACGACGTCGTTCACATAGTAGGGACCGGGCACGCTCACCGTCGCGTCCAGCGTGATGGAGAGCTCCCCGTATTCCGGCGGGACGGGATCGCTCTCATAGGGGATCTCCTCCTCCTCCACCAGGCCGCACACGCCGCAGACGCGCTGCCGCAGGCCGGGCAGCTCCGGCGAGGGATCCCGGACCTTCATCCATTCCCCCCATTTGTGCGGGCCGTAGTCACCGAAGTACTGCCACTGGTAGCCCCCGCCGCAGACCGTGCAGGTATGCGCCTGCTTGGCGCGCTCCTTGCAGGTCGCCTCCGAGATCTGGGTCCAGGGCCCGTACTTGTGCCCCGTCGGCGGAATGGTTTCCTCCTCGTAGGTGCCGGTCACGGTATAGCGCACCTGCTTGCCGGGTTTCGTACAGGTGGGATACTCGATGATATCCCATCCGCTGCCGCCGCCCGCGTTTTCCACAAGCCCTTCCGCCAGCACAGCCGGCGATACGGCGGTCAGCAGCATGACCAGCGCCAGCAACGCCGCGCACCATCTTGCCTGTCTCATGTTCTTCCTCCTTTTCCGGTTCGGTCAGTTCCTGATACGGTTCGCAGGGGCATATGATTTTATGGCGGTTTCGGGCTCATCCTTCCCCGAGCGCCCGCAGCTCATCCCTGCGGGCCGTCAGGTAGCCGTAGAACCGCTCCATGCCCTTCTCATAATTGCGGAGCTTCCACAGGGCGGCAAACTCCGGCAGGACGCCTTCGATCCGGTCCGCCAGGAGGCGCGCCTCACCCACGGAAGCCTGCGGGTGCAGCTTGATCCTGCACAGCTCGCTGCCGATCCCGATCAATTCGGCTGTCAGGCGGATTTCCCGCTTCCACGCGCTGTCGAAGTCCAGCCGCTCAATGTCCGCCATCACCCGGCGGACGTAGGCCGTCACATTATCGAAATAGAAGTCGTCGCCGCTGTCCTTCAGGTCGAACAGGTGGGCGTACCGGGTGACGTTCAGCGGCAGGATCAGCTCCTTGGCGCACATGGTGCACACATGCACGCGCTCCGGCTCCAGCAGGTAGTAGTTGGCCATCCGGTACAGGAGCCGGGACAGCCCGACGCCGCCGAAGACAGTATCGTCCACGAAGGTTTCGGCGCTGCGGATGAAGTCCGCCTTGAAGCTTTCGCCGTCCTGGGGCGCGCCGGTGTTCCAGCCGTACTGGCCGGCCAGCGCGATGGGGTTCATGCTCCACACCCAGCTCTGGGAATGGCCGCCGTCGCCCCAGTCTGTCAGCAGCATGCCCTCCGCGCCGTACTCCACCCCGAGCTCGGCGCAGGTGCGGATATTGAAGGTGGTCACGTCCATGCGGCCGGACAGGCTGCCGTGGGTATTGACCGAGGGACACACATAATACCGGACGCCCGCATCCCGGTAGGCGATGCAGTGGGCGGTCATCCGCTGGGACTGGATCAGTTCATACCCCCATTCCAGGGCGATGGCGTCCTTGGGCACCATATGGTAGCTCTGGGGATAATTGTAGATCATGTCCGCCCAGAACATGACCTTTTTGCCGTACTGCCCGCGGATATGGTCGCTCAGCTTGTTCAGCCATTCCATGAACACCACGTCCCTGCCCTTTTCCCGGCAGTACGCCTCGATCTGGTACTTGCCCAGGCCGTAGGCCTCGTCCAGGCCGATATTGACGTATTCGCTGGTGAAGTAGGGCAGCAGCGAGGCGTACAGGTTGCTCATGAACTCGAAGCTTTCCGGCAGCAGCGGGTTCAGGGTGGAGGGCACCTCGTCGCCCTCGAACAGACCCAGGTGGTGGAAAGCCGGCTTTTTCAGCCAGGTATACATATGGCCGAAGGAATTCTGGTTGGGCACCAGGTCGATAAACCGCTCCCGGCAGTACCGGTCCAGGTCCCGGATATCCTCCGGGGTCAGGCAGTCAAAGTCCGCCGTCTCCTCCGGATATGCGGCGTACTTGAAGCAGTCGCCCTCCATGTACAGCTGAAACTCGTTGTACTTGAGCGCCGCCAGGAAGTCGATCATCGTCCGGATCGTCTCCGGCCGGGGCTTTTTACCGCGGCTGATGTCCAGCATATAGCCCCGGCGGGCCAGGGCAGGCCAGTCATGGACCGTCACGCAGGGCAGGGTTCCGCCGCCCTGGCAGACCATCTGCCGGAGCGTGGTGGCGGCGCGGAAAAGGCCCTCGTCGCAGGACGCCGACAGGGTGACCCCCGCTTCCGTCACCGTCAGGAGGTATTCCTCCCGTTTGAGCTCCGGGGCTTCAACCGCCGTCACGCCGGCGATCCCCGCCCTGACCGCCCGGAAAAATTCCGGAAGATCGCTGCATGGCTTCAGGTCCGTCAGGACGCAGACACCGGATGACCATTCGACTTGCTGAGGCTGTGGAAACAGGCGCATGGGACATTCCTCCTATCATTCATTCCGTTGATCATATCATGCAAACAGCTGGCCATCAGCGGCCGGCGCAGGTTACTGTTCACTGGTGTGGCGAAGCAGAGAAAAGAGAAGAAGAAAGAGGAACGTTAGTGTACCCCGCAGCATAGTGGCGTACCAAACTGTCCTCCGAATGCGGGAGGCCGCAGGCCGAACCGTCGTCTCCATCCCATAGCCGTCCAACCTCACAGCCCAGCAGCGTACCAAACTGTCCTCTGCGGCACGGAATCCCGGAGTCCGCCGGTCCACCCGGCGGATGAGGCCGCAGGCCGAAACCCGTAGGGCGATGGGATGGGAGTGCCGCTGAGGACGTGCCGAGGGGAGCCGCGAGGGGGCACACCCTCGCGTACAATCCGCAGCAGCGGCAT
>CACXEB010000187.1 GCA_902766515.1 uncultured Eubacteriales bacterium | reverse complement strand
GCCCTTGATACCCACGGAAACAGCGTTCTCCGTCAGCTGCTTCTGGAAGATGAAGAACAGGATAATGGGGGGAACCATCGCGAATACAACGGAGCGCATCATGGCGTCCGCATTCACCGTCTGCTCCGTGCTGAACACGAACAGCCTCACCATCACCGTCTGCAGGCTGCCGCCGCGCAGCACCAGGTAGGGCAGCAGGAAGTCCGACCAGGCGGCGTTGTCGGCGAAAATGGCGATCACGGTGCAGATGGGCTTGGACAGCGGCAGCACGATGCGGAAGAAGATCTCCAGCTGGCTGCAGCCGTCGATGCGGCTGGCCTCGATGATGGACTTGGGCAGCGACTCGAAAAACTGCACGAACAGGATCACGTACATCGCGTTGGCGCCGTAGGAGAGCCACAGCGGCAGGAAGGAGTTGCCCATGCCCAGCTTCTGGATGTTCATGAACAGCGGGACGATGCTGATGGTGGTGGGCATCAGCAGGGACAGCATGACCAGCTTTTTGACGATGCCGCTGCCCTTGGGCTTCAGGATGGCGATGCCGTAGCCCAGCAGCCCGTTGAAGATCAGGGCGCAGGCGACGCTGCCGAGGACGGAGAACAGGGAGTTCAGGTAGTTCTTTGCGATGCCGACCTGGTTCCAGGTGGTGACGAAGGGCGCGGGATCGAAGGATTTCGGGACGATCGAGGTGCTGGACACGAACTCCTTCAGGTCCTTGAAGCCCGCGAGGATGACCCAGACCAGCGGGAACACCGCCAGCACGACCATCACCAGGCACAGGAAGAGGATCGCCCCGTAGCCGATCCGGACGGAGACGGAATGCAGGTCATACTCGCGGATGACCCCCGTGCGCTGCGCTTTGCTCATACGTCGTCACCCCCCTCAGTCCCAGTCGGACTCTTTCCGGTTGAAATAGGAATAGATGGCTGTCATCACCAGCAGGATGATCGTGACCAGCACCGCGACGGCGGAGGCCTTGCCGTATTCCATCCGCCCGCCGAAGGCGTACTGCCACATCAGCTGCATCAGCGACAGGGACGCGTTGTCCGGACCGCCCTTGGTGAGCACCATGGGCTCGTACATGATCTGGAACACGGAGATGATCTGCAGGATCAGCAGCGTACCGGCCAGCTTGCGGATGGAGGGCAGCAGGATGTGGAGGATCCGCTGCCAGACGGTCGCGCCGTCGATGGCCGCCGCCTCGTACAGCTCCGGGTTGACGCCGGCCATGCCGGCCATGTAGATCAGCGCGGTCGCGCCCGCCCCCTTCCACGTCGCGATGACGATGATGATGGGGATCACCAGCCGGTAGTTGGTGAGGTAGCTCTGGGCGGGGATGCCCAGGCGGCTCAGCAGGATGTTCAGCACGCCGGACTTTTCACCGGAGAAGAAGGCGGACCAGAGGATGATGACCGCGAGGCCGGGCAGCATGTTGGGGAGGTAGGCTGCCGTCCGGAAGAACCCCTTGCCGCGGCGGGTCTCGCCGATCAGCAGCGCCAGCACGATGGGCAGCAGGAAGCCGATCAGCAGCGACCAGAACGTGTAGGAAAAGGTATTGGCCAGCGCCTGGATGAAGTTGTCCTTGCCGGTGACGCTGATGAAGTTGTCCAGTCCGACGAATTTCACCAGTTCGACGTTCCGCGTCTTGTACAGGCTCATGCGGATGCTCTCGAACAGGGGCTCCCAGACGAAGAAGGTCATCAGGACCAGACCGGGCAGCATGATCAGCCAGGATTTCAGGGCTTCCGCGGTCTTTGCGCGCATCACGATCCGTTTGCTTTGACCGTTCACGGTGCTACCTCCTGCGCAGTCAGTATGAATCAGAAAAAAATGCGGCATGCCGGCCGGGCCGGGGCCGGCACGCCCGCGTTCATGGATCAGATATCGTTGATTTCGTCGTCCAGGTACTCCTGGAAGGATTCCTCGGCTTTCTGCAGCGCTTTCATCACGTCCGCGCCCTCGCGGGTGATCATCCGCTGGATGACGGCGGTCAGCTCGCGGTACAGCTGCTGCGCGAAGATGGGCTCCTCGGCCTTCAGGGCGATGGTGCCCTCGGAGATGGAATCAAAGAAGTCGTTGTACAGCCGCATATCGACGTTGCAGTACTCGTCCACGATGGCCTGCTTGGCGGCGTTGTACGCCTCATCGTTCCAGGCGCTGATGGCGGGCAGCACGGGGGCGCCGCGGTCGCGCTTGGCGGCGTAGTCCGCGCGCATGCCGGCGATGATGTCGTCATCCAGGAAGGGCAGCTTGCCCAGGATCCGCAGGTAGGCCATCAGGGCGATGCCCTGGTCGGCGGTGATGTTGGGGGCGAACATGTAGCAGGTACCGCCCGCGAGCGCGTAGCGGCCTTCGGTGCCGGCGGGGAAGGGGATCAGCGCGAAGCTGGTCAGCGGCAGGCCCTTGTTGGCGGTCGGCTGGTCCACGGAGTCGTCCGCGGCAAAGTTCATGGCCGCCTCGCCGGTGCCCAGCAGGGTGTGGGCGCTCGCCCAGTCGGTGGTGGTGGCGTCGGCGTTCAGGATGTCGTACTTCCAGCGCAGGTCGCGCATGTATTCCATCGCCGCGACGCACTGGGGCGAGGTGAAGTTGCAGACCCAGCGGCCGTCCTCGTCCTGGTACTCCAGCGCGTTCTCGCCCACGCAGCCGAAGTTCCACGCGATGTTGGTGAACAGCCAGCCGCCGTACGTCTCGCTGGCGGGGAAGACCAGACCCGCCTTGCCCGTCTTTTCACGGATGATCTGGCCGTATTCCGCGAGCTCCTGCAGGGTGGTGGGATACTTGGGCAGGCCCTCTTCGGTCACCAGTCCCGCTTCACGGAACAGGTCGAGGTTGATATGCATGCCCAGGACATAGCCGTCGCGGGGCAGGCCGTAGATGCGGCCGTTCTCGTCCGCGAGCATCTCCACGTAGGAGGGACTGAACTTGTCCAGCACGCCGAATTTCTCCAGCGCGTCCGTCACGTCGCCCACCAGGTGCTGGCTGATCAGCAGCTGCGGGTCGGTGAACGGGGGCTGGAAGATGCTCGGGGCGGTGTTGCCCTTCGCCATGGGCACGTAGTTGCTGAGCGAGTAGGAATAGTAATCGGGCACCAGGGTGACGTTCGGATACTGCTTCGCCATCGTCGCCCTGTAGCTTTCAAACAGGGCCTTCTCGGCTTCCGGCGCGGTGTCCGGCGGCCAGTTGCCCAGCGTGATGGTGCAGGTCAGTTCCGCGTCAATCACCTCTTCCGCCGCCGCATACAGCGTCACCCCGGAAAAGGTGAAGCACGCCGCGAGCGCCAGACAGAGAATCCGGATGAGCTTGCTCATGAAAAAAACCTCCAGAAATTCATAATCAATGCAGTTATTCAATCATAATGCCAGCGTTGTTTTGCCAATGTTTTATAACGGTCTCCCCAAGGTACAAGCCAAGAAATCGCGGGAGGCCGCAGGCCGAACCGTCGTCGTTTTCTCCGGACGTCCACCCTCACAGCCCAGCGGCGTACCAGACTGTCCTCGGAGGCACGGAATCCCGGAGTCCGCCGGTTTACCCGGCGGATGAGGCCGCAGGCCGAAACCCGCAGGGCGATGGGATGGGAGTGCCGCAGAGGACGTGACGAGGGGAGCCGCGAGGGG
>CACXEB010000186.1 GCA_902766515.1 uncultured Eubacteriales bacterium | reverse complement strand
TTTCGGCCTGCGGCCTCATCCGCCGGGTGAACCGGCGGACTCCGGGATTCCGTGCCGCAGAGGACAGGGTGGTACGCCGCTGGGCTGTGAGGGTGGACGGCTGAGGAAAATGACGACGGTTCGGCCTGTGGCCTCCCGCATTCGGAGGATTGGTTGGTACGCCACTATGCTGCGGGGGATTCCGTTCCGCAGTTACCCTATCGTGCGTCTCTCACTGCTTCTGTTTTCTCTGCTTCGCGATGCTCGTGAACAGTAACCAAGGGCCGGTTCACGCACGGCGCCTCCGCGCTGGGGCGTCGGTAAGCTGCCGGCAGGGGAGGCGCTGCGCTGTTACATGTCGGTTATTCGGCTTTTCAGGCCGGTTTCGCGCCCTTCTTTGCAAGGTGGGTGAAACACCAGGGGAACAGGAAGGCGACGCAGAACATCTGGAAGAAGCAGGAGATCACCGTGCCGGCGGGGCCGGGAATCCAGCTCTTGATCAGGGGCACGAGGATCAGGCTGACGATGTAGAAGCCGAGCAGGCAGCCGGCGATCCTGGTCAGCTTCGCCGCCAGGGGAATGTCGGTGGTAAAGCCGACGAAGCGCCGCTCCAGCACCCAGCCCACCAGGAAGGCCGTACACCAGCCCACGCCTTTGAAGGTGTCGTTGGCCATCTTCGCGCCATCCACGATCAGCTTGCCTTCCGCGTCGAAGTCACGGGGGTAGGGCTTCACGGCCGCGTAGACGGCTACGGCGACAGCCAGCCCGATCCCGGCGCGGACGACCACCCAGTCCCTGTCGGGATGGGCATCCACCCACCGCATCAGCAGGACCGTCAGCCCCATTACCGTCATGCCGGTGACGATTCCGACCAGCACGTCCTGCGGCGTATGAACGCCCAGGTACAGGCGGCTGAACGCGACCAGGACGACGATGACGCCGAGGATCACGCGCAGGGCCGTGGGCATGTCCTTCCGCATGATACCGCCGCCGAAGACGCTTGACGCGTTCATGGTGTGGCCGCTGGGGAAGGAATACCCCGTCGCCGTCGTGATGCTGTTGCCGTACGGGATGATGCGCGCGTCCCGGATCCAGGGCCGGTAGGCGCAGACCGATACCTTCAGCACGCCGTTTGCCAGCCGGTTGCCGCTCCAGCCCATCAGCAGGTACGTGCCCAGCTCCTTGCTGACACCCCAGTACAGGACCGCCATGATGACAAGGACGGTATTCAGTTCACCAAGAAAGGTCATTTTTGACAGGAAGTCGGTCAGGAAGGCGCCGCCGCCGTTCCGGAAGGCCTGCAGGCCGAGCAGAATGTCAATATCCATGCGTTACTCCTTATCCGCCAGTGTCAGGCAAGCTTGAGAATGTTCTTGACCAGTTGGTCAACCCGTTCGTTCATCCGGCTGTCGCTCAGGATCTCGATCCCCTTGGGGGTGATCTGGATGTCCTTCAGCTGGTCCTCCAGGCGGTCATAGCCGGCCTGTCCTTTTCCCTTTTTCAGCCCGCGGATCTGCCCCTCCTCCTGCATGCTGATCAGGATATACCGCCAATAGGACTCGTTGACCTGGCAGGTTTTGCTGTCGCACCGGAGCATGTCCGGATCGACGGGCTTACCCTCCTTCAGCTGCATGTACAGATACCTCAGGATCCGGAATACGACCACATGATAATCATCTTTCGCCATAAGCGCCTCCTCTTTCGCGGCCGGCCGGTGCCGGGCGGGATTTTCTTCAGGGCTGCGTTTGACCTATATTAGTGCTTTCCCGGGAAATTGTCAATGAACCGGATCCCGGGGAACCGCTCCCCTGTATTTGACGCAGAGCATGGTCAGGTCGTCGAACTGTTCCGCGCCGCTGACGAAGGCGTCAATGCGCTCTTTCATGCGGACGAGCATCACCTGCGGGCTCTCGCCGGCGTACTCATTGAGCGCGTCGATCATCCGGTCCGTGCCGAAAAGCTCCTGGCGGGTGTCGGTGGCCTCGGGCACGCCGTCCGTATAGAGGAAGAGCCGGTCGCCGGGCTGCAGGGTGATCTCATAGTCCCTGTAGCGGGTGCCGGGCATGCCGCCGATCACGAAGCTGTGCCGGTCCTTGTACAGCCCGAAGGCGCCGCCGTTCCTGCTGATCGCGGGATATTCATGCCCGGCGTTGCAGGCGGTGAGCCTGCCGGTGCTGATCTCCAGGATGCCCAGCCAGATGGTGATGAACATCTGCGAATGGTTGCCGGAGCAGATCGTCTCGTTGACCGTGGTCAGGATTTTCGCGGGGGAGACGCCGGACATCGCGTTGTTTTTCAGGATGGCTTTGGCGACCATCATAAACAGGGCGGCGGGGACGCCCTTCCCGCTGACGTCGGCGATCACGATCGCCAGGTGGTCGCTGTCGATCAGGAAAAAGTCATAGAAATCGCCGCCGACCTCCCGCGCCGGGACCATGGAGGCGTAAAGGTCAAACTCCTCCCTTTCGGGGAAGGCCGGGAACACGTGGGGCAGCGCGTCCTCCTGGATCTGTGTGGCCAGGTTCAGCTCGGTGTTGATCCGCTCCTTTTCAGCCGTGACCCTTTTGACGGTTTCCTCGTGCTCCGCCAGGTCGCGCTCCATATCCGCCATCGTCAGGCTGAGGTTTTCCATCTCGGTGCCGGAATGGATGTTCAGGACGGAAAAATGGTCGGCTTCGGCGGCCCCCGACTTCCGGTCCCGCACATAGGACGCGGCGGCGCCTGCCAGCGCGTTCAGCGGCCGGACGACGTTCCTGCGGATGTACCAGAGCAGGAAATGCGCGATGAGCGCCGTCACCGCCAGCAGCGCCAGGGAGATCCGCAGCGCGAAGGCGACCAGCTCCTCCCGGATGGCATTGGTCGTCAGGTCGACCAGGAGGAAGGCGCAGATTTCGCCCGATTCGTTGCGGATCGGCACGCCGGCGGTGCACAGCCACCCGTATTTTTCCGTATCGCTGTTGTGATACAGGCGGCCGGTGCCGTCCCACTCCAGGAATTTCTGGATCTCGTCCGCCCCGACCGTTTCCCATTCGCCCGGCATGAATTGATTGCTTTCCTGCGGATCGGCCATGTACACGAGGGCGCTCGTCTCCTGGTCGTACATCGCGACGTATACGTCGTCCACCTCGCCGGATTTGATGAACGTGTCCAGCATGTTAATCAGGATATGATAGGCGCTGCCCCTTTCCGTCTTGACCGAAGCGAAAAGGGAACGGTAGGCTTCGGTGCCGGTCCCGGCCCGCTGCTCCTCCGTCAGGCCGCGGTAGATGGCCATGACCTGCTCCGCAAGGCCCACGGTGTCTGCGCTGCCGCGCGTGGCGGACTGATGGGCGAAGACGGCGATGTCAAACGCGTGCCGGATATACTGGTCGTCCAGCGCGTGGCGGTAAAAGCCAAGGCCGATGAGGATGGCCGTCACGCCCAGGATGATACAGCTGATCACGGTGGTCCACAGCATCCTGTAGGACAGGGAGCGCCGGCGCTGACGCCTCTGGCGTTTCTGATCGTTTTTCCTCTCCATGACAGCCTCCAGACATCGGTTGCGGAGAGCCGCGGCGCATGATCCGCCCGGCCTGTCCCCTGCTGTATGATACAATTTTCAGGCTTGTTTGACAAGCCTTTTTCACCTGCCCTGCCGGTGCCTGTAATCCTTGGGCAGCACGCCGGCGGCCTTCAGGAAGATCTGGGAGAAATAGCGGACGTCGGAGAAGCCGACCCGCTGGCTGACCTCGTAGATCTTCATGTCGCTCTGCATCAGCAGGCGCTTGGCCTCGGTGATCCGGATGCGGGTCAGGTAGTCCTTGTACCGGATGCCGGTCTTCTGGTGGAAGAAGGAGGAAAAGTAAGTCGGGTTCATCGCGAACCGTTCGCTCATGGCTTCCAGCGTCAGGTCTTCGCCGTAGTGATGCGCAATGTAGTCCCTGATCCGTTCGATCAGGCTGTCATCCGTCTGCTGGTCGCGGTGCGGGATGGACAGCTGCTGCGTGCAGTACTGCCATGCGCCGGGAATGTCCCGGGTGCTGCGCAGGACGTCGGGGTGCACGATACAGTTGAAGGGCCGGGACAGCGCCTTCTCCACCATGCGGGCGCAGTCGCCGCAGATCTGCTCCGCCCGCGTCCGGCAGTCCTCCGAATCGCTGCCGTGGACGATGACGCAGAGGTAATCGTCCTTGATAAAGGTGACGCAGCCCTTTTCCGCGCAATAGGTTTCGCCCTTGCTGAGCGCCGAAAAGTGCATCAGGCCAGAGGCCAGGCTGCTCTGCTGCCGGTCCACCGCCAGGTGGAAGCAGGCGAGGCAGAAGGGACGGTCGTCCGCCGGCACGCCGGAGAAGGCCGGCGGCGCGTCCTGCCCGATGGTCTCCAGCTGCTGCCTGAGGCGGTTCTGGGCCTGCAGCTGATGGTGACTCTCCGCGATCTCCGTCAGGTCGGCGGCGAGCTTTTCCGTGTCAACCGGCTTGACCAGGTAGTCCTTTGCGCCCAGGGACAGCGCTTCCTGGGCGTACTCAAAGCTGCGGAAGCCGCTGAGGAAGACCACCCGGGTCGGGATGGCCTCGTCCCGGATGATCCGCAGGAGCTCCAGCCCGGTCAGCCCGGGCATGGCGATATCGCTGAGCATGGCTTCGGGGCGCTGGGTGCGCAGCAGGCGCAGGGCCTCGCTGCTGCGGGTGGCGGGGAGGACCTGGTCGTACCCCAGCGCCGCGTAGTCCACCAGCTGGAGCAGTCCCCGGACGATGATGGGCTCGTCGTCGACAATCAGCAGTTTCATGCCTGTGTTTCCTCCGGCGGTTCGTAGGGAAGGCGCAGGACGACGGCCGTGCCGACGCCCTCCTGGCTTTCGATCTCCAGGCCGTACGCATTTCCGCAGGCCAGGCGGATGCGGTTGTGGACGTTCCGGGTGCCGATGGAGCGCAGGCCGTCCTCCTTAATGTCCGGCGGCTGGTCGCTCTCCAGCGACGCCCGCAGCTGCGCCAGCTGCCCGATGTCCATGCCGCAGCCGTTGTCCATGACCGTCAGGCGCAGGATGCCGCCCTCCCGGGCAGCGCCGATGCTGATCTGCCCGCCGCCCAGGGGACGCAGGCCGTGCTGGACGGCGTTTTCCACGATGGGCTGGAGGGTCATCTTGAGGATAGGGCAGTCAAGCAGCGCGGCGGGGACCGTGCTGGTCAGGTCGATCTGGCCGTAGCGCAGGGAGACCAGGGAGATGTAATCGCGCACGATGTCCAGCTCCTGCCGCAGGGGCACCCGGTCCCGGCTCTCGCCGATCACGTACTGCAGCTGGCGCACCAGCGACAGGGTCATCCGGGCCGTCTCCGGGTCGTGGTGCCCGACGGAGCTCATGCGGATGACCTCGAGCGTATTGTACAGGAAATGGGGGTGGATCTGCATCCGCAGGGCGTCCAGCTCGGCCTCCTTCTGGCGGATGGAGGCGACGTAGCTTTTCTGGATATGGGTGTCCAGCGCGCTGACCATGCGGTTGAAGCCGTCGGACAGCTCGCCGATCTCGTCGCTCCCGCGCGCCGGCACGCGCGCCGTCAGGTCGCCTGACTGCACCTTTTTCATCTGCGCGAGCATTTGCCGGATGGGCCGGGACAGGTTGCGGGAGGACAGCCAGGCCATCAGCAGCGTGGCCAGCAGCGCGAACAGGCTGACCAGGGCGATCTGCCGCCTCAGGCGGTAGAGGTCACCCATCAGCAGCCGCTTGTCCAGGTGGTACTCGATCCGCCAGCCGCAGGCGGGAATGGGCTCCGACAGCAGGATGAAGTCCGGGGAGACGGGGGCGGCGATGATGGTGCCCATCTCGTCCCCGGAGCTGGCGTACCGGGCGGCGCTGCGGTCGTCCAGCACGTACAGGCGGCCGTTGTCGGCCCAGTCATACGCCCGGAAGGCGTCATCGAAGATGCTCTGGTCGATGTCCAGCAGCAGGTAGCCCAGGATGGTCTCCTTTTCGGGCAGGTCCCGCAGGGACAGGCAGGGGCGGCAGAAGGTAAAGACCGTCTGGCTGCTGTAATTGAAGTAGAATTCATCGTGCGGGGCGGAGATGCTCAGCCTGCGCGGCTGCCGGGCCGCCTCCCGCAGAAAATCCCATCCGTCCGCGTTCCAGGACAGCCGGAGCCCTTTGGAGGCGGGCCTGCCGGCCGCATATGTGCGCCCGTTGACCAGGTCCACAAACAGCACGTTGCGCAGGAAATCGCTGCTGTCCAGCAGGCTGCTGACATAGCTGCCCATCTCGAACTGCGCGTTCGGGTGGCTTTTCAGGATGGTTTCCAGGTCGGACATGGTGCCGTTGCTGGAGGTGTGGTACAGGTACATTTTTTCGGTGATGCTGCCCAGGGACCGGAAACGGGCGTCCAGGTTGCTTCCCACCAGGCGGATCATCTGGGTGATCCGGGTCTCCGTTTCCTTTTCGAGCTCCCGGGACATGCGGCCCAGGGACAGCCAGGACAGGACGACAAACGGCAGCATGGCGCACAGCAGGAACACCGCCGTCAGCTGCCAGGAGAACTTCCGGGGCCACAGCCGCTGAAAGAATCGCATCCCCATCCCTCCCTGGAAATCGTCATGGAATATCTTATAGGAGCATCATACCGGACAAAACGGCAAAAATCAAGCCGCGGGACCCCGGTTTGGAAAAATTCGAAAGGTTTCCGCATAAAATGCCAAAGTTTTTCACTCACGGTCCGGGCCGGGTCCGGCGTATAATGATGCCAGCAAGCCGGGAACCCCGGCATAACATGAAGGAGGAACCAAGATGATGAAGAAGCTGCTTGCCCTGCTGATGGCGCTCATGCTGATGCTGTCCATCATTCCGGCGATCGCTGAAGAGGAAGTTCCGGCTGAAGACGTGGAACTGACCTTCTTCTGCGGCAACGGCGACGTGAAGTTCAACGAAGTGGTCGAGACCCTGATCAAGGGATTTGAGAAAGAGTATCCCATGATCAAGGTCACCAACGTGACCCCCACCTCCTCTTCCTTCTCCGAGGGACTCAAGAGCCTGGACGCCGTGGGCGAGTTCCCGGACCTGATGGAAGCCCGCGATGTGCCCATGTGGGCCCGCGCCGGCAAGATCGCCGAGGTGGATCCCGAGCTGCTGACCCTGGTCGACAACGCCCCGAACTACAACGGCAAGTACTACTGCGTGCCCGCCAAGGCCGACGCGCCGCTCGGATTCTTCTACAACAAGGCCTATTTCACGGAAAAGGGCTTTGAAGAACCCCAGACCTACCAGGCCTTCCTCGACCTGTGCGAGGCGATCAAGGCGGACGGCAGGATGGCCCCGATGGTCGTGGGCGCCGCGGACATCTGGCATGTGGGCTTCACCTGGATGCAGTGGTACATCAACTACGTGACCAAGGTGGATCCCGATTTCGTGAAGCACCTGTACACCGGCGAGCGCAAGTGGACCGAGGACTTCGTGGCCGAAGGCTTCCGGAAGTATGCGGACATCTACCTGAAGGGCTATGTGGAAGAGGGCTTCATGTCCACCTCCGACAGCCAGATCGCTTCCTTCCTGGTGACCGGCAAGGCGGCCATGTTCTTCTCCGGCGCCCATATGGTCGCCAACATCCAGGACGCGGATCCTTCCTTCGAGTTCGGCTGGTTCCCGCTGCACAACGAGAACGGCGAGCTGAACATGTGGGGCGGCCCGAGCCTGAACGGCTGGATGTACTCCGCGGACTGCGCGGCGGACGACGATAAGCTGCTGGCCGCCAAGCTGTGGATCAAATACTGCATGCGCGACGACAACTACAGCTACTACCTGACCACCATGTCCTTCCTGCCCGCCAACAGCATCCAGGTGGACTTCGGCGAGATCGTCAACAAGATGATCGCGACCCAGAAGGCGGCTGAAACCAACGAGCCCGGCTGGAACAGCAAATGGGGCGAGAATGAAATCCCCACCGCGTTCCGCAACTTCTCCTACAAGATCGCGCAGGAGTGGGCGACCGGTTCCAAGACGATCGAGCAGGGCCTCCAGGAAATGCAGGCGGAATGGGACGTTGAGACCCAGACCTTCAATCCCGTGACCGGCCTCGGCGTCGTGACCGAATAATCCCGTGGATCCGGCCCGCAATGAGCGCTCATACCTCATTGCGGGCCTTTGGCTGAAGAACGACTGAAGAAAGACAGGACGGGAGGCTGCGCGATGCAGGCGGCAGATATCATTCGGGGCAGAGGGAAACGCACATGGCAGCACGCGGCGCGGCTGGCGCTGGCGATGTTCCTGGTGCTGTGCTTCCTGATGCCCATGTTCCAGATCAGCGCGTGGAAAAACGTGGCCCTGAAAAACGGACTGAAGGGGAACGGCATCTCCATGCCGGGCGCGGCCGCGCAGCTCAACTCCCAGCTGAACGCCATCGTGCGGAAGGCCAAGCTGGCGGAGGGCGTGACGACGCCCGTCGCGGGCGCGGCGGAGCCGCTGACGGTGACGGCGATCGCCGCCACGCTGGGCCTTGTGGCGGCCTTCATCATGTTCGTGATGTGCTTTGCGGAAAACCTGGGCGTCAACGTGGCAAGGCAGCGCCGGCTGCTCTTCCCGGTCATGGGGGTGGCAGTGGCGGTCCTCATGCTGGTCGGCATGTGGAATTTCCGGACCTTTGCCCAGACCATCCGGGACGCTGCCGCGTCAACGGACGAGGCGCTGGCCAAGGTGACGGCCAAGCTCTACCAGGGGCAGGCGGTGCCCGACATGCGCGTCAGCGCCTGGGCCTGGCTGGGGACGGCCGGCATGCTGGCCATGGCGGCCCTCCAGTGGCTGCCGGAGCGGAAGGGCGCGCTGCAGAAGAGCCTCCTGTGGTTCGTGGTGCCGGCGCTGACCATGTACACGGCGTTCGTGATCACCCCGGCGGTCAGCAGCGTCTACCTCGCCTTCACCTCCTACGACGGCATCACCGAAGCGTCCATGCGGTTTATCGGCTTTGACAACTTTGTCAATATCTTCGGCTCCGCGCGCTTCGGCTCCGCGACCGTCAACACCGTCGTCATCGCGGCCGCGTTCACCGTGCTGGTCAACGTGATCGCGCTGGCCCTGGCGGTGGCCGTGGACAAGGTGCGCTGGGGCAAGAACATCTTCCGGTCCGGGTTCTACCTGCCCGTGCTGATCTCCGGCATCATCGCCGGCTTTATCTGGCGGATCATGTTCAACTATTCCTTCGGCGTGGTGAACTTCGTGCTGAACGCCGTGGGCCTGGGGTCCGTCAAGTTTATCGACGTCATGCCCAACGCGCTGCTCTCGATCATCTTTGTGCTGCTGTGGAAAAACGCCGGGTACTACATGATCATCTACCTGGCGGCGCTGCAGGGCATCTCCACCGACCTGCTGGAGGCTGCGGCGATCGACGGCGCGAACAGCCGCCAGACCTTCCGGCATATCACGATCCCGATGCTGGCGGGCTCGTTTACCATCAACCTGACGCTGGCGCTGATCAACGGCCTCAAGATCTACGACGAAATCGCCATCCTGACCGACGGCGGCCCCGGCTTCTCCACCGAAACCATCACCTACATGGTGTACAAGGTGGCCTTCGGCGAGATGCGGCAGGGCTACGGCACGGCCATGGCGGTCATCCTCTTCCTGATCATTCTGGTGTTCGGCGGCGTCCAGTCCACGATGCTCCGCAAGCGGGAGGTGCAGTTGTAATGCAGGCTGTCAAGACGAAGAAGGAAAAGGACGCCCGGTACAGGGCGGAGCGCGTCAAGCCCGGCCACATCGCGCTGCTGGCGGCGCTGATCCTGCTGGCGTGCCTGTTTCTCGCCCCGATGCTGATCAGCTTCATGTCCGCGTTCAAGACCAACGGCGAGATCCTGAAGAATCCCCTGGCCCTGCCCAGCGGCTTCTATACCGGCGGCTTTGAGTACCTGTTCGCGAAGACCGACTTCCCGAAGGCGTTTTTCAACAGCGTGTTTCTGACGGTGGTGTCCGAGTGCCTGATCATCCTGATCATCCCGATGGGCGCCTACGGCATCGCCCGCACGCAGAACAGGCTGTCCACGGCGATCTACACGTTTTTCCTGGCGGGCATGATGATCCCCTTCCAGGCCTACATGGTGGCCCTCTTCCGTGAGCTCAACACGGTCGGGATCTTCGGGACACTGGCCGGGCCGGTGGTCATCTATATCGCCGGGGCGACCGGCTTCGGCACGCTGCTGTTCACATCCTTCGTCTCCGGCATTCCGCGGGAGATCGAGGAGGCGGCCCACATCGACGGCTGCTCGTCCCTGCGCACCTTCTGGCAGATCGTCTTCCCGCTGCTCAAGCCCTGCACCGCCTCCATGGTGATCCTGAACGGCCTGGGCATCTGGAACGACTACCTGATGCCCTCGCTGGTGCTCCCCTCGACAGGCGCGAAGACCATCAACGTGGAGATCTACCGCTTCGCGGGCGAGCTGTCCAGCCGCTGGGACATCGTGTTTTCCGGCGTGGTGTGCGGCATCGTGCCGATCCTGATCGTGTTCTTCGCCCTGCAGGGATACTTTGTGAAGGGCATTACGGCCGGCGCGGCGAAAGGCTGACGGGATATGAAATTTGATGAGATGAGACGGTCCTGCGCCGGTTTCGCGGACCGCGCGGCGGAAGGCCTGAAGGCCAAGATGGCCTTCGCCCTGAAGAAAGCGGAGGGCCTGGACTTTATTCCGTACACGGTGAAGGACGGCGCGTGGGCGCCGGGCCCTTTTGACGGCATCTGCTGGTGGACCAACGGCTTCTGGCCGGGCCTGATGTGGGCGATGTACCGCCTGACCGGCGAAAATGCCTACCGCCGGGAGGCGGAGCGCGCCGAAAACATGCTGGACGGGGCGTTCCGGGACTTTGACCACCTGCACCACGACGTGGGCTTCATGTGGCTGATCTCCTCCGGCGCGGATTTCCGCCTGACGGGCAACGACCTGAGCCGCAAGCGGACGCTGCTGGCGGCAAACCTGCTGGCCGGCCGCTTCAATCCCGCGGGCTTCATCCGCGCGTGGAACGGGGACTGGACCGGCTGGGCCATCATCGACTGCATGATGAACCTGAACCTGCTCTACTGGGCCAGCGATTTCACGGGCGATCCGCGCTTCAGGAAGATCGCGATGGCCCACGCGGATACCGCGATGCGGCACTTCGTCCGGGAGGACGGCAGCTGCAGCCATATCGTGGTCTTCGATCCCGATACGCTGGCGGTGCGCGACATCCCCGCCGGGCAGGGGTATGCCCCCGGCTCCTCCTGGAGCAGGGGCCAGGCCTGGGCCCTCTATGGATTCGCCCTGAGCGCCCTCCATACCGGGAAGCAGGCGTACCTGGAGACCGCCCGCCGGGTGGCCGGATATTTCATCAGCCAGGTGCGCGGGGACTGGATCCCGCGCTGCGATTTCCGCCAGCCGGCAGGGGATGATCTGAAGGACGCCTGCGCCGGCGCGATCGCCGCCTGCGGCCTGTTGGAGCTGGCCCGGCAGACGGGGGAACAGCCGTATTTTGACGCGGCGGTGTCCCTGCTCAAGGCGCTGGACGCCGGCTGTGCGGACTGGAGCGGCGATTCGCCCGCCCTCCTGACCCGCTGCGCCGGCTCCTATCACGGCAGCGACCACAATATCGCGATGATCTACGCCGATTTCTTCTTTACGGAAGCGATCCTCCGGCTCAAGGGAGACGATTTCCTGTTCTGGTGAGCGGTGCGGATCCGTCCCGGATATGCCTTCCTGATGACCCGGCCTGACGGCCGGGTTTTTCACGTCCGGTTTGCAATCGCAGGCGTACCTTTCGCAAATTGCCCGCGCATGCGGCAGGAAGATGGCGCGGCCCGGCGAATTATTCCGCACATCAGGCTGTTTCCGCGGAGCAGCGATTTCAGCGGAGTTCAGCCGGGAGGATCCTGCATGCATTATGTGGACGCGAAGGGCATCCTGACGGGGAGCAAGGGCCGTTTCGGCATGAACATCTACCGCGGCTGTACCCACGGATGCATTTACTGCGACAGCCGAAGCAAATGCTACCGGTTCACGCATGCCTTTGAAGACATCGAAGTCAAGCGCAACGCCCCGGAATTGCTGGAGCGGGCGCTTGCGTCCAAGCGGCAGGCGGGCATGATCGGCACGGGATCCATGTCGGACCCGTATATGCACTGTGAAAAGGAGCTCGGCCTGACCCGGCGGTGCCTGGAGATCATCCGGGACCACGGGTTCGGCGCCGCGGTGCAGACGAAGTCCGACCTGATCCTGCGGGACATCGACCTGCTGGACGAAATCAACCGGAACGCGAAATGCGTCGTCCAGATCACCCTGACCACCTGGGACGACGCGCTGTGCGGGATCGTCGAGCCCCATGTGTGCAATACCAGGCGCCGCGTTGAGGTGCTCATGGAGATGCGGCGGCGCGGCATCCCGACCGTGGTCTGGCTGACACCGATCCTGCCGTTTATCAACGATACGGACGAAAACGTGACGGCGATCCTGGAAGCGTGCGCCGAGGCAGGGGTCAGGGGCATCATCTGCTTCGACATGGGGCTCACGCTGCGGGAGGGGGACCGGGAATACTACTACGCGGCGCTGGACAGGCATTTCCCGGGACTGAAGGACCGGTATATCCGGACGTACGGGAGCGCCTACGAGGTGCCCAGCCCCCGCCGGGCCGGGCTGATGGCGCTGTTCCAATCCTTCTGCGGGCGGCATGGGATGATGTGCCGGCCGGAGGAATGCTTCGATTATATGGGCCGGCTGCCGGAAAAGTACCGGCAGCTGAGCTTCCTGTGACCGGCCTTCGTGAAAAAAGGGGAGGAAGACGGCATGGCGATGTATGTGACGGGGGACACGCATGGGATCCAGCCGCACGGCATGTATTCCATTGACGGGTATATGCGCAGGCTCAATACGGCCTCTTTTCCGGAGCAGAAAGAAATGGGCAAAGAGGACTATGTGATCATATGCGGCGATTTCGGCGGGGTGTGGGATACGGATCGTTTCCGTGTTCAGGAATCGCCCGCCGAAAAAGCCGGGCTGGACTGGCTGGAACAGAAGCCCTTCACGACGCTCTTCGTCCCGGGCAATCATGAGAACTACGACCGTCTGACTGGGTGCGCCAATGACCGGCTGCTCAGCTCATGGTTCTATGCGAAGATGCCGCCGGAGGAAAAAGAGAAGCTGCGCCGCGGGTATCCGCGCGAAGAATGGCATGGCGGCCATGTCCGGGTGCTGCGGCCGTCTGTGCTGATGCTGGAACGCGGGGAGATCTTCTCCATCGACGGCAGGTACTGCTTTGCGTTCGGCGGCGCGCGGAGCCATGATATTCAGGACGGGATCATGGATCCGGCCGATTTTTCAAGCGAGGATGCCTTCAAAAGTGAGTACCGGATCTGGCGCAGCGGCATGATCCGGGTCAGGGGGCTTTCCTGGTGGGACGCTGAGATGCCGTCCCGGGAGGAGATGGAACTTGGGCGCCGGAACATCGCTTCCTTCATGGATCGGCATGGGCGGATCGACTTTGTGTTCACGCACGACGCCCCGGCGTCCGATAAACTGTACCTTGGTTATGAGGACATCGATGAGCTGAACCGGTACCTGGAGTCGCTGAAGCATGCCATGAAATACGACCGGTGGTTCTACGGCCATCTGCATGACAACCGCCCTGTGCTTGAAAAGGGCTGTCTGCTGTACGAGCAGATCATCCGGATCAACTGATCCGTTTTCAGGCTCACCGCAGCCGGGAGGAAAAATCATGATGGAATCCGTCAGGAGGAAAAACGTCGCGCCCGTCTTTTCCATGTGCGTGCAGCCGGCGTTCATCATCGGTACCCGCAACGAGGACGGGTCGCCCAATTTCGCGCCGATCACCTGGGTGAGCGCGACCACCGGGCCGGACGACGGTTACATGCTGGTCATCAGCATGTTCGGCACCAAGCGGACCAAGCGGAACGTGGAGCGGACGGGCCTGCTGAGCGTCCACCTGGTCAGCGTCGACATGCTGCCGCTGATGGACTATTTCGGCACCCGCCACGCCGACGACAGGCGGAAGGACAGCGTGCCCTGCGGCGTCAGCCGCGGCGCGGCGCTGGACGTGCCGGTGCTGGACGCCAGCCGCTGGGTGTATGAGTGCGAGGTCGCGCAGTCGATGCAGACCGGCCGCTCCACTACCTTCTTCTGCAGGATCCGGAATATCCAGATGGACGAGCGGCTGGACTTCGCCGACGCGTTCGACGTGGAGCTGCCGCCCCTGGACCCGGTGATCTATTCGGGAAAGTACCACAGCATCGGCCGCCTGCTGGGAAAGATCGGGGACTTTGCGCCGGAAATCTCCAGGGAGAACCGGGAATGATGCCGTGAAAAACTGCAGATTCATTACAGGGAGGAATCACGCCATGACACAGACGATTGACCGCCTGCCCGCGCTGCCGCTGATTGCCAACGATCCTTACTTCTCCGTATGGCTCCCGGGGGATGCCCTGAATGCCGCCGGGACCATTCACTGGTCGGGCGTGCCCAAGCCGCTGGACGGCCACCTCCGGATCGACGGCAGGGAATACTGCTATCTGGGCCAGAGCTCCCGGCCCGCCATGCGCACGGTTTCCCTGCGCGTCACGCCGACCCGCACGGTCAGCGTGATGGCCGCGGGCGGCGTGGAGCTGACGGTTGTCTTCTGGTCGCCCGCGCTGCCGGACGACCTGGACGCGCTGTCGACGCCGGTCACCTTCCTGGATTATGCCCTCCGGTCCCTGGACGGGGAAGCGCACGAGGTCCGGCTGGACTTCCACGCGTCCGCACGGCTGTGCTGCGAAGGGGAGATCCTGCCGCCGATGACCGGGGACGAATACGTCCGCAACGGGCTGGAGATGGCGTACATCGGCCAGGCGCAGCAGCGCGTGCTGGGCCATTCCGGGGATCATGTGACCATGGACTGGGGCTACCTGTACATGGCTTCCGAAGCCGGCGTCCGCTGTGAAAACAGCCACGGTCTGCGCTGCCGAAGGGAGCTGCGGGTCGGGGAACAGCCGGTCTGCGGCTTCCTGATGCTTGGCTATGACGATATCGCGTCCATCAACTATTTCGGCGCCTGCTGCGGGGCCTGGGGGCTGCGGGACGGCAGGACGCTGCCGGAGGCGATGGCGGACTTTGCCGGCCGGCACGACGCGCTGTACGCCGCCTGCGAAGCGCTGGATGAGCGCGTGCTGGCCGAGGCGCGGCGGATCGGCGGGGAGGATTACGCCCTGATCGCGGCGGCAGCCTGGCGGCACACGTTCGCGGCGCACAAGCTGATCGCCGCGCCCGGCGGGGAAATGGTCTTCCTGTCCAAGGAAAACGATTCCAACGGCTGCATCGGCACCGTGGACGTCAGCTATCCGTCCATCCCGCTGTTCCTGAAATTCTGCCCCGAGCTGGTCAACGCCCTGTGCCGGCCCGTGCTGGCGTTCGCGTCCATGCCGGTCTGGCAGGAGGACTTTGCGCCGCACGACGTGGGGCGCTATCCTTATGCCACCGGCCAGGTCTACGGCGCGAAGCGCGGCCTGCCCAACGGGTGGACGCCGCCGCCCTATTACCTGTACCCCGCGGGCGCGGATATTTACGATCCGCGCGGCCAGATGCCCGTGGAGGAGTGCGGCAATATGCTCATCATGCTGGAAGCGGCCGCTTCCTTCGGCGCCGGGGAGGAATTGATCCGCCGGTACGCGCCGCTCCTGGAAAAATGGGTGCGCTACCTGGACCGCTATGGCGAGGACCCGGGCGAGCAGCTTTGCACCGATGATTTCGCCGGCCACCTGGCCCGTAACGTCAACCTGTCCGCCAAGGCCATCGTGGGCGTCGCCTGCTGGGCGCGCCTGCTGGACCGGCTGGGCCGGGGCGGGGAAGCGGCCGACTGGCGGCGCCGCGCGGCGGAGATGGCGGAAAGCTGGCGCGCGCGGTGCGAAAAGGACGAAGGAACGGCGCTGGTGTTTGACGGCACCGGCTGGAGCATGAAGTACAACCTGGTCTGGGATCTCGTGCTGGGCCTCGGCCTGCTCCCGCAGTCATTCTATGAAAAAGAGACCCGCAGCTACCTGGCCCGGATGAACGAATACGGCCTTCCGCTGGACTCCCGCGCGGACTACACCAAATCGGACTGGCTGGTCTGGTCGGCGTCCATGGCGCAGGATCCGGACGTGTTCCGGCAGTTGATCGCGCCGCTGGCGCACACCCTCCGGACGACCGCGACCCGGCTGCCCTTTTCCGACTGGTACGACACGAAAACGGGCCGCTACGTCGCCTTCATCGGCCGCAGCGTGCAGGGCGGCCTGTATATGCCGCTTTTGAGATGGCAGGACGCAGGAACAAAAATACCTGAACAATGAACCGGGAAACCGGATTTCCAGGATAAAGCAGAACCAGGAAGGACCCTTCCGGGCCGTGCGGCCCGGTGGGGTCCTTCCTTTCCTGTATCATTCTGTGGCGGCCCTTTTCTTTCAGGCGGTTTTGTGCTATCCTGTACCCGGCGGGTCCCGGACGGGATCCATGCGGATGAAGGTGGGATGCGGATGAACTGGAAAAAAGTCTGCCGGGTCGTGCTGGCTGTTTTGTGCGTCCTTTTGACGGCGCTGCTGGCGGCCGCGGCGGTCCGAACGTGCCGGGAGGGGCTGGCGCGGAAGGCGGAAAATCCGCTGGAACCGGTCTTTACGCCGGAGGGCGTCGCGGGGACGCTGGCGGCGCTGGAACCATTGTTCTGGGTGACCGCCGCCGTGCTGGCCGTCGGGCTGTGGATGACGCGGAAGGACCCGGAGGATCCGCCCGGGAAGGATACAGAGATGGCCCGCGACCGGATCGCTGCCCGGGTCGCCCGGCCCTCCGACGCGATGCGCCGGGAGCGGAAGGCTCAGCGCTGGCTGCACTGGGGCGGATGGGGCGCGTTCGCGGCGTGCATCGCGCCGCTGGCGGTCTGGCTGGCGCAGGGGGAGCACTT
>CACXEB010000185.1 GCA_902766515.1 uncultured Eubacteriales bacterium | reverse complement strand
GTACCTGAAGGAACAGTGCTATGAATACGGCCTGGTATCCAAGGTCAACAACCTGGCCCACACTACCGTCGTCACCAAGGCTGCCACATGCTTCCGCGGCCAGATCCTGCCCGGCGCCTGCGAGTATTGATACTCAGACAGTATAACAGCTTATACACAGTGAGTCAGGCAAATGCCTGACTCACTCTCAAATCAGCCATCTGTCACACAAGGAGGAGCACACATGAAGAAACAGCATCGCGCGCCTTACTTTATCACGCGCATACTGCCGCTCGTGCTGGTTCTGACAATGGTGGCGGGCTTCGGTTCTTTCACGGCTTACGCTGAAGAAACGGAAACGGTCATCTTCGTACATACCAACGACGTGCACGGACATTTTGAGATCGAGCCCTATGTCAAAACGGTAGCCGACAGCTACAAGGAGCAGCTGCCCCGGGAAAACGTCATCACGGTCAGCGCCGGTGATATTTTCGCAGGCGGTGAGCCCGTCGCCCATATGACCCAGGGCGAAAGCACTGTGGAGATCATGAATACCGCCGGATATAACGCTGCGGCGGTCGGCAACAACGATATGCCCACCCCTCCCGCGGGCCAGGGAGACCGGTTGTCCCAGCTGCTCAGGCACGAAGACGATACGGTGTTCCCCATCCTGTGTGCCAACATGGTGTTCAGCGCCAATGCCGGTGATCTTGGCACGGAAGGTGAGCTTCCGCTCAAGCCGTATACGATCTTTACTACAGCCAGGGGTGTGAAAATCGGCATGTTCTCCCTGACCACCACCGGTTCTCCGCCGGTGGGCGACGAAGCGACGTTCGTCAAGCTTCCCAGCATCGAAACGGCCCAAAAATACGTCGATATCCTTCGCAATGAGGAGCATGTGGACATCGTAGTGGCTCTTGGTCATATCGGCTGGCCGGATAACGATCCCACCATGACGGCCACCACCGCGACCGATGCCAACAGCTATCAGATCTCTATGGCAGTGGACGGCATCGACCTGTTCATCGATGGACATACTCATAGCGTGATCGGTGAAAATGGCGAAGGCTTCACCTGCGACAACGTCAGCCATACGCTGATCGTGCAGACCGGCTGCTTCGGCGACAATATCGGTGTGGTCGAGCTGAAAATCGATCTTGCCACAAAGGCTGTTGTGCAGAAGACCGCCAGCCAGGTAACCCGCGCCGATTATACGGCCAATCTCACCCCTGATGCTAAAACCCTTGAAATCGTCGAAAAATGGACCCATCAGATCAATGACTTGCTGGGCACGGTGGTAGCTCACTCCGATTACTTCCTGAACGGCGAACGCACTGGCTCTGAGGATGGCCAGGGCATCCGGCTGGCCGAACAGAACCTGGGCAACCTGATCACTGACGCGATCCGCGATACCACCGGCGCGGAAATATCGCTGTTCTCAGGCGTCCGTATCCGCGCCTCCATCAAGGCCGGGGATGTGACCCTCAAGGATCTGCACGGCGTGTTTGCAAACGGTGGCACGGTCGTCCGTTGCGAAATGACGGGCGCTGCCATCAAAGAAAAACTGGCAAACTGTGTGGCCAGCGCGGCCGGCGGCAAGGAATCCCCTGGCTTTGCCCAGGTGTCCGGCATATGCTTTACATATGACACGGCCGGCAGTATTCTCTCTGTGAAACTGGAAAGCGACGGCAGCGAGCTTAAGGACGATCAGACATACCTGGTCATCGGCGAACTCGGAAACGCCCCGGAGGGCGCCGTGACTGTCTTTGACGGCGAGGACGAGCTGGTAAGCATGCTGCAGGCTTACATGAATTCCGAAATGTATCATCCGGAAAAGTATGAAGGCAAGCTCGGGCGCATCACCCGCGTAGAAGCAGCGCCCTGATTCGTTCCCGTATGGCAGGCCGGACTGCCTGTGGTGCATAGTGCACTGCACTTCATGGGGCGCTGCGGCTGATGCTTAGGTCACAGCGCCCTCTTGAGTATCAAAGTTGCGCATCAAACGAGGAAGGGGGAAACGTCCTATGATAAGATACATTGGAAAGCGATTGCTGTGGATGATCCCGGTCATGCTGGGCATCGCTATCCTGATCTTCTCCATTATGTACATCTGCCCCGGTGATCCGGCACAAAGCCTGCTGGGCCCTAGCGCCTCCGCTGTGGAACTGGCTGCCAAGCGTGAGGAAATGGGCCTGAACGATCCTTACATCGTCCGCCTGGGCCGTTACCTGTATCAGACTTTCATCAAGTTTGATCTCGGCACATCCTACAAATTCGGGACCTCCGTCTTTGCCGGCCTGATGGAGCGCATGCAGTACACGCTGGTCATCGCCCTCCTGTGCATGGCGCTGCAGGTGTTCGTGGGTACGCCGCTCGGTATCGCGGCCGCCACGCACCATAACGGCATTGCCGACCGCATCTGCATGTTCCTGGCCCTGCTGGGCGTGAGCATTCCCGCCTTCTGGCTGGCGCTGATGCTGGTGCTGATCTTCGCCGTGAACCTGGGCTGGCTGCCCACCTCCGGTGT
>CACXEB010000184.1 GCA_902766515.1 uncultured Eubacteriales bacterium | reverse complement strand
GTCGGGTAGTAATAGCCTTTCCCCTCCAGCGCCGGCAGGGGCTGGTCGATCAGGAACCAGAAGTAGCAGACGCCCTGATCAATATGGCCATAAAGCGAGGGATATGATGCGTCCGTCAGCACATTCCAGGGCATGCAGGTAACAGCCCAGTCAATAAAGTCGTACAGTTCCTCCACGCTCCGGACCGGATTGGTGGCCGGATCCGGATTGATTTCCGCGGCGGCAGCGATGGATTGCTCCATCAGCGCCATCAGTTCGGGATCCGATTCAAGGCAGTTCATCATGGACAGCGCCGCTTCCGACCGCGGCAGATCCGGTTCCGGGACGGGCTCCGCGAAACCGACGGACACGAAAGCCATCAGAAAGACGCACAGGAACAGGCATGCAGCTTTGGTTTTCATCATCATTCTCCTCCCAATCGAAGATCCGGCAGCTGGCGCAGGAGCATCCGGAGGACGCCTGCTTCAAGCGCCTATCATATTCTCTTATTCTACAAGCCTTTTGAAAACCCTGCCACAAGACGGAGGCGCGTGAACAGTAACCTTGGGAACCCGGCATGCGGACAGAAAACAAACTGAAAATCAATTTTGTTGTAACCATTGACATTACATCTGTTACGTGCTATGATCAGCCCGTCGGATGAAACCGCGACGGCTACAGAGGCAGGGAGGTGAGCGCATGCAGATATCGAGCCGGTTTACCATTGCGCTGCATATCTTCGCCTGTATCGAAACCTTCAAGGATGCGCGCAAGGTCACCAGCGACTTCCTGGCGGGCAGCATCAGCACCAACCCCGTCATCGTCCGCCGGATCCTGACGCAGCTGAAAAACGCCGGGCTGATCACAGTGGCCCGGGGCACGGGCGGTATCGAACCGACAAAACCCCTGGAGGAGATCAGCTTCTATGATGTGTATCAGGCCATCGAGCCGGTGGAAAACGGGGACCTGTTCCACTTCCATGAAGCGCCGAACCCCAGGTGCCCGGTGGGCCGGAACATCCACGCGCTGCTGGATGACAGGCTCAGGGCGATCCAGCGCGCGATGGAAGACGAGATGAAAAAGCATACCCTCGCAGACCTTCGGGAAGGCATGCATGATCTTCTGGCAAAGGAAGACTGATCCAGGATGAAAAAGACAATGACGCAGGATGAGCGGCTGGGCTTCCTGGTGGAAGCCTTCAAAGCCGATTCAGGCGAATACCGGGCGCTGGCTGCGCCCAAAGATACCGACGGCAGGCGGCGCCTCCTCCGCTCCCTGATGAACATCCGCATGCCGGGCGGGATGCCGGAGAACGTGCTGCGCGTGCAGGATGATTACCTGCGGGAACGCGCGAGAGAGAAAGGGATCGTCACACCGGATGACATCCCGCCGCTCCGGAACGGCCTCTCCATCTGGCAGGGGGATATCACCAGGCTGGCGGTGGACGCCATCGTCAACGCCGCCAATGCTCAGATGCTCGGATGCTTTGTGCCGATGCACAGCTGTATCGACAACTGTATCCATTCCTTTGCGGGCGTCCAGCTCCGCGCTGCCTGCAATCGGCAGATGGAAGGGCTGCGGCGGCGGTATGGGCCGGATTATGAGCAGCCGACGGCCGTCCCGATGCTGACGGATGCCTATAACCTGCCCGCGAAAAAGGTGATCCACATCGTCGGGCCGATCGTGGCGGACGTCCTGACGCCGGCGCTGGAACAGGCGCTGGCAGACTGCTATACAAACACGCTGGATCTGTGCCTGAAGAACGGGTTGAAAAGCGTGGCCTTCTGCTGCATCTCCACCGGGGTTTTCCGCTTTCCGGGCCAACGGGCAGCAGAAATTGCGGTAAAAACCGTACAATCCTGGATGTCAGGGCATCCGGGCGCCATGGACCGGGTGATCTTCAATGTTTTCAAGGATGAGGATAAAGAATACTATGAACAGGCATTACGCTGAAAGTCCAAACGGTTATCTGGAGACCATCCGGAAGGGCCTGGAGGGGGTGCGCAGCTTCCGGGACGGTCTGTCCCCGGGCGTCGGCACCCATGCGGAACAGATCGAACGGCTGAAAACGGAGCTGAAGACGGCGGACGCCATCGTCATCGGCGCGGGCGCAGGCCTGTCCACATCGGCGGGCTTTGTCTACAGCGGTGAGCGTTTCCGGTACTGGTTTCCGGACTTCGCGGATCGTTTCGGGATCACGGACATGTATTCCGGCGGCTTCTACCCGTTTCCCGACGAGGAAACCTACTGGGCGTGGTGGAGCCGGCACATCTACTGCAACCGGTACGCGAATGCGCCGAAGCCCGTCTATGAGCACCTGCTGCAGCTTGTTGCCGGCAAGGATTATTTTGTGATCACCACCAACGTGGACCACATGTTCCAGAGGGCGGGCTTTGACAGGAAGCGCCTGTTCTATACCCAGGGTGATTACGGCCTTTTCCAGGAGCAGCGCCCGACGATGCAGAAGACCTGGGACAACGAAGCATGGGTCATGCAGGCCATGGCCGCGCAGGGCTTTGTGAAGGATGCGGACGGTTCGCTGATCATGCCGGAGGACGGAAAAATCGCCATGCGCATTCCGACCGCGCTGATTCCCCGCAGCCCGGAGGATGGCCGCAAGGTGATGCCCAATCTGCGATCGGACGATTCCTTTGTGGAGGATGAGGGCTGGCACCGGGCTTCCGCCGCCTATTCCGGTTACCTCCGGCAGCATCGGGGACAGCATGTGCTGTATCTGGAAATCGGGGTGGGCACCAATACGCCGGTGATCATCAAATATCCCTTCTGGCAGATGACAAACGACAACCCGAAGGCGGTTTACTGCTGCCTGAACTTCAGTGAGGCTTACTGCCCGAAGCAGATCGAGTCCCGGAGTATCTGCATCGACGGGGATGCGGGAATGCTGCTGCAGGGAATGCTCCCTCAGACAGGATCCTGACCGGCCTGTGCTGCGTCCTTTTTTTCCACAAGCGCCATTTCTCTTACTGACAGAAAAAAACAGCGCCCGACTGTGATGACCGGTCTGTCCCCCTTCCGTTTCCGATATTCGATCAGCGCGCTCGTTTCTGGGCGGCGTGTCATACCAAATAGCAAGCGGAAGCTGACCGGCGCTTTTCGCCCATCATACAGCATCGTCAAAGATGAATTACTTTTTTGGCAGGGGCAGATCATCCGTGGTGAGCAGGGTTATCTCTCCGGGCTGTTCCGGCTGGATCAGGGTCATGCCTTGATTGCCCCGCAGGACATACCAGGTCAGTACCGCGGTGATTACCAGAAACACTGCCGCGATCAGCACGGACAGCAGGGCTGAGCGCTTATGATCCTCCGGCGGGGTCAGGGACAATTTGGCTTTTTTCAGATGCTCCATGGTTTTTTGAGCGGCCACGCCCGTGAGCGCCCCACATGCCAGGCCTGCTGCCAGAAGCACCAGCCAGTATACCGGCATGGCAGTATGCAGAATCAGGGTAGCTATGGCAGCCTGGCCCAGATTGTGTAACAGGCCTCCCGCCATCGAAACGACCACCGGCCTTGCACGATGAAACCGGGAAAGAAGCCACATGCCCGTCAGGCTCAACAGACCCCCGGCGAAGGCAAAGGCCATGGCCTGCACCCCGGAAAACAGGAAGCCGGAGAGCAGCACCTTCATGGACATCAGGGTATAAGCAGTAGCCGGGCTGAGCATATACACCGCGAAAATCAGCACGCTGTTGGACAGGCCCAGCTTTACACCCGGAACCGCCACGCTGGGCAGCAAATGCTCAATATACCCCAGGACCAGCATCACCGTCAGCAGCAGAGCGCACAGGACCGTTCGTCGGGTTCTGTCCCCTGCAGGCGTTCCCCGCATATCAATCACCCGCCTGCTGCGACATCATTTTCTCAATTTCCTCCCAGGTCATCAGCGTCAGCGTTAAATGGTTGGGCAGGCAGATCACCATGCTGCCCAGCACCCGGGTGGCGCGGTTTTCCAGGGTGACGGTGCCCTGGTGCACGCAGTCCTGGTTGTCGCAGGAAGCCTCCTCCACCCAGAACCCGTCCTTGGTGACCCGGATGATGTTATACACCACTGTTCCATCCTCCTTCAGCTGCCGCAGTGGGTAGGAGTAGGCTTTCTCCTCCGTATCCGGCAGGGGGAGCCAGCCAAACTGGGTGTCGGTCATCACCATCACATAGACCGCTGCGTGTTCCTGTACTTTTTCTTCAGTCCCTTCCGCCAGCGCCCGGGGCTCCTGCAGCCGGCAGGCGACCAGCAAGGTCAGGAGAAAAACGGAGAGGATTCGCTTCATCATCGTCAGTGCCTCATTTCGTTCATTGCAAAATCTGCATCATGGATGCCGAAGATTACGGTATCAGTACCGGCCGGGCGGTAAGGCTGTTCAGCGCCATGCACGGCATACAATCAAGGAGGGGACGACCAAAGGCCGTCCCCTCCTTTGAATCGAAGTAAATTACTTGTTCAGGTTCTTGAGGCAGTTTTCAGCGGCGATCTGGCCATAGCACACACACTCCATCAGGTTGCTGCCGCCATTGTACTTATCAGCGTACATGGAGCCAAACTCACCGGCGGAGTACAGGTTGGGAATGGGGTTGCCATTGGTATCCAGCACCTCGGCGCGCTCGTTGCGGCGGGCACCGCCCTGGGTGTTGTACTGGGTGGGCTTAATCTGCATCGCATAGAAGGGCGCTTCTGCAATCTTGGGAGCGTTTTCCATGTTGCGGCCGAACTGGGGATCTGCGCCCGCATCCACATAGCCGTTCCAGGTTTCAACGGTCTTCACCAGGTTTTCCGCGGGAATATCCAGCTTCTCAGCCAGTTCTTCCAGCGTGTCGGCCTTGATAATCCAGCCCTTTTCGATTTCGTCCACATTGCCCTCAGAGAAGGTGCGGCCCAGCTTGGTGGTGGAAACCTTGGCGTTGTCCATGATCACATAGTTGCGTTCAGAAGTAGGCATGGTGACCCAGCGGCCGCCGATCTGAACCTTGCCATGACGGTTGGAAGCAGTTTCGCTGATAAACCGGGTGCCGTCCATGCCTACCAGGATGCCATTGGACGGGCTGCCAGCGCCAGAGCCTACGGAACGGGTGGTGCCGGGAGCTTCAAAAGCCCAGAGGAAGCCAGCCGCGTTGTTCATGTGCCAAAGCTGAGCGCCTACTTCAATGGCCATGTCGATACCATCGCCGGTGTTGTATTCACCGCCCTGGTTGGTGGTGAAGGGCGCATGGAGGTAGTTAGCCATCTTTTCCACGCTGCACTGGAAGCCGCCGCAGCACATGATAACGCCTTCTTTGGCGCGCACGTTGAT
>CACXEB010000183.1 GCA_902766515.1 uncultured Eubacteriales bacterium | reverse complement strand
GTGGACACCGGAGCACCCATTGAACTGAACTTTGATGACCCTGAGAAAATGAATCCGGAGATCACGATGGGACTCCTCCGGATGGCGCAGGGTCTCACGGATTCCTCCGTCAAGACCGCTGAAGCGCTGGACATGCTGGAAAAAGGCCAGCTCAAGGTCCGGACGGACTTCGCCTTTGAGGATAACGCCCTGAAGAACATCAAGCGCCTGATCCGGTATATCATCGAAGGCATCTTTATCGTGGCCCTGTTCATCGGATCCACCCTGCTGTGCACGACCACACCCCTTGAGGGCTCCGGAACATTCGATGCCATTGCCTTAAGGACCATCGGCGTCACCGGCTATTTCGTCTGCCTGTACGCCGGTTTCTACCTTATACGAAAAATGAAGAAGGATGAATAACCGCGGGCAGGCCGGAGCCTGAACCCCGGAAATGCCCCTGGCCCCGCTGAATCGGATTCAGCGGGGCCAGAGGCGTTTCCGGGGTTCTTGCTTTCCGGCAAAGGCTGAGCGCTGCCCTCCGCGGGCATGGCCCGGGCCGTCATGGCTTTATTTTTTGCCCATGATGCCGCCAACCATACTCATCACAGCATCCAGGGGGTTTGTCTGGGCGCTTTCGCTCCCCTGGCCGCCCAGCAGCTTCGTCAGAATCGACACCAGCTTGAGAGCACCGGCACCGCCCTGGCTGCCCAACAGCTTCAGGACAGCCGCCATGAGCTTCTGGCCTGCCGAGTCCTGGCCGCCTGTCAGCAGGCCCGACAGTATGAGCATCAGATCGGGACCCGCCACCTTTCCTTCCTTCAGGGCGGATATCGCCGCGTTCTGGGTGGCAGTATCCGCGGACTGGAAGAGCTTGACCACTTCTTTTTCATCTTCCGTCATTTCAGCAGCTTCGGGTTCAGCCGCGCATTTGCAGGGCGCTTCTGCTGCTTTGGGCGCAGCCTGGCATTCACAGGGCGCAGCCTGCCCCGTCAGGGCTTCGAGGGGCATCTCCAGCGCAGCCGCGAGGGCCTGCAGCTGCTCCGGGCGCAATTCCTTCTCGCCGCGTTCCGCCTTGCTGAGGACGGAGGGCGAAATTCCTTCCGTCCTGGCGGCCAGCGCCGCCTGGGACAATCCGGCGTTCAGCCGCGCTTCTCTGATCCGTGCACCGGTTTCCTTGGACATTTGTGTTTCCTCCTTCAAAGTATTTATCGGTTTTTCATGATTGGATCACAGCTTCAGGGAGAGCTTATCAAAATGGGGCATGGACAGCGTGTCGATCCGCCATTCCTTCTCCTGTTTGATCATGGTCAGTTCCATGCTGCCTTCCACGCTCTCCTGGTACTTAAAGCCGAGGACCACCTTCGTGCTGGCCGAGCCTTTGAGGATATCCAGCACCTGCCATTCGATTTCGGAAATGTGCCTGACCAGGTGGAGCATCACCGCGGACATCTCCTCGCCGGACCGCTGGGAGCCTGCCGAAGCAAACGCCATCACCCCGGACAGCAGCCCGATGCCGTTGGATAAGCTCTGCACCATTTCGACCTTCTTGAGCGCGTTGGATGTCAGATACGGCTTCAACCCGTCCAGACCGTTTTTCTGCAGATCATCCATCGCGCATTTGAGTACATACTCGGGGCTGACCCGTTTGATGAACCCGATCGCCACGCTGGTGTTCCTCCCTTTTTTCCATTGATTTCACTTTGACATTCGCACTGATTTATGGTATAAGGGGATTATACTGACATTTTGTCGTGAAAGCAACAAACAGTTTACGATAAAATGTCCTCAAGCCAACATTTTTGTCTGTTATGTCGGGAAAGGATCGGCTGTGTCAGAACATTATGAGAACCGACGGGTCCAGATGACCAGGCGCCTGCTGAAGGAAGCCCTGCTGGAGCTCCTGGAGCATACGGAGCTGGCCCGCATCTCGGTCACGGCGCTCTGCCAAAGGGCGGATGTGCACCGTTCCACCTTCTATCAGTACTATACGGATCCATCCGCCCTGCTGCAGGAGATCGAAACGGATTTTCTCGGGCTGATTCCGAGGCCGCCTGAGGTGCTGGATCCCAAGAACCAGAAGAAGCTGCTTTCCACGACTGCAGCCTTCTTTGACACCATCAGGGACCGCCGCAAATCCCTCCGGATCCTGTTCAGCAAGGCCGCGGGAGATGATTTTGCGGCCCGGCTGGTCGCTTTTCTATGCGACGGGTATATCCCCTTCGTGCAGGGGGACGATGCGACGTCCGACAGTTTTAAGCGGCTGTATATCGCCAATGGCACAGTCGGTATGCTGCGTGAATGGATCATCATGGACTGCCCCATCGACAGTCAGCAATTGGCCGGGATGATGTATTCCCTTTCAAGGAAAGTGCTCTCATGATCGGGCTGCTCCGTTCCGGGGAGGCCTATGCAATATCACAACACAAGGAGGAACAGACAATGATTGAAGACATCGGCGCATGGATCAAAAAGGCACGGACGGACGCGGGGCTGACACAGACCGCCCTGGCCGGGATGCTGGACGGCATCACCGCGGCGGATATCAGCAAGGCGGAACGCGGTTTGACACAGCTGCTGCCGCAGCAGCTGGAAGCGATCACGGCGGCCATCGGCATCGCCCCCGAAGCGCCGGCGTTCCCCCAGGAAGAAACGGCGCAGGCACCGGACCCGCAGGCCGCTGCCCAGGCCATGGATACAGCCGAATTGCTGGCGCTTTACCGGAAAGCGGATCCTGAAATACGCAATGCCGTGGTTGCCCTGCTGAAAGGTGAAAAGGACTTTATGCCCCTTCTGACGGTCCTCTTCAACAGCCTGATGAAAAACCTGACCCTCAGCGGCGGCCCGATTGCCGGCATCATCAACAACGTGATGGGGCTCTTCGACCCCAAAAGCAACGGCGCCGAACCCCCCCTTGTCACCATCCTGAACGGGGTGACGGGCATCGTCAGCGGCGTGATGAGCATGAAGGCGGCCTCTGCCAAAGAAAAAGCGGAAAAGGCTGCCGGCAGCCCGGCCGAAACCGGGGAACGCCCTGAACCGGCTGACACGGGCGCGAAGGTTCCCCCTGCTGCCGCGGGGAAGGCCATTTCCGGCCCGCTTCTGGGCTTCACCTTCTCCTACGCCGTGGTGATCTACCTGCTGCTGCTCAGTTTCTACTTCTGGCTTTGGCGGACGGACATTACCCCGCAGCAGGATGCAAACAAATGATCAATACTGTACGGTCCTCGTCAACGGCGGCATGATCACAGGCTTCCGCCGGATTGACCGGTGACCTTCTGTTCATCTTCGACAGAAACGCATGAGCTGCATCTTACCCGCATATTTCCGCAAGTCACCGGCTGACGTGTGGACATATGCGGGTTATTGTGTACAATAGATCCCGGGAGGTGGCGCAATGAGAGTGACGGTAGAGCAGATCAGCCGGGAAAGTGAGGAAGAGCTGGTCGTGCGCTGTCATGACCCGGGCGCGGCCTGGGTCGAGAGTGTGACGGAAACAGCCTCCGGCCAGCGTACGGTCTGCGTCTGGCAGGATGATACGCTGCGCCGGCTCAGGCTGTCGGAGGTATTCTACTTCGAGGTCGTGGATGACCGGTCTTTTGTCTACGCGCAGGCGGAGGTATTCGAGGCGAAGGAGAAGCTGTACGAGTTTGAACAGCTGTGCGCCGGCAGCACCCTGTTTCGCTGCAGCAAATCCATGATCCTGAACGCGGAGAAGATCGATTATGTCCGGCCTTCGCTGTCGGGCCGGTTTGAAGCGGTGCTGTCCAATGGGGAAAAGGTCGTCGTTTCCCGGAAATATGTGGCGGACCTGAAACGGATGCTGGGGGTGTAAATGCTTATGAAAAACATCACGCTCTGGGTGCGGCGGTATGTGACAGTCTATGGGATC
>CACXEB010000182.1 GCA_902766515.1 uncultured Eubacteriales bacterium | reverse complement strand
TCTTGTCCAGCACGACGTTGCGGCCCTTCGGGCCCAGGGTGATCTTGACGGTGTTCGCCAGCTGGTCGATACCGGACTGCAGGGAACGGCGGGCATCCTCACCGTATTTGATTTGCTTTGCCATAATGCTTTACCTCCAAATGATATGTCAGTTACTCTACCACGGCCAGGATGTCGCTCTGGCGGACCAGGATCAGCTCCTGGTTGTCGATCTTGACTTCCGTGCCGGCATACTTGGAATAGATGACCTTCTGGCCGACCTTCACCTGCATGGTGACTTCCTTGCCGTCTACCAGGCCGCCAGGGCCGACCGCCAGCACTTCCGCCATCTGGGGCTTTTCCTTGGCGGAGCCGGGCAGGACGATGCCGCCCTTGGTGACTTCTTCAGTTTCCACATTCTTGATGACCACACGGTCAAACAACGGTTTCACGTTCATGAATCTAACCTCCTTGCGATTTGTTAGCACTCTCGATAGTTGAGTGCTAACCAACACGCATACTATACTACAAATCGCGGCGGAATACAAGTCCTTTTTTGAAAAAAATGAAAGTTTTCACGAAACCGGCGCGCCGGTGCGAGGAAAATGGCCGTTTTTGTTAGCACTCCATTCAAATGAGTGCTAAAACAGGCTTGCAATCTTTCCATAAGGGTGCTATAATCAGTCAGCGCGGCCGGGCGGGCCGCGGAATCTGATGTTTCCTATCTTTATATCTGATGATCACGGGAGGATTGACCATATGCAATCAGGCAATATTTCGATCGACGCCAAGAATATCATGCCGGTCATCAAGCGCTGGCTTTATTCTGACAAGGATATCTTTATCCGCGAGATGGTCTCCAACGGTTGCGACGCCATCACCAAGTACAAAATGACGGGCGCGGCGGACGACGACTTCCGCGTGACGGTGACGGTGGACAAGGAGGCGCGGGAGCTGCGCTTCACCGACAACGGCATCGGCATGACCGCCGACGAGGTCGAAAAGTACATCAACCAGGTCGCGTTCTCCGGCGCGGAGGAGTTCCTGAAGAATTACGAGGGCGCGGACAAGAGCGGCATCATCGGCCACTTTGGCCTGGGCTTCTATTCGGCCTTCATGGTGGCGTACAAGGTCACCATCGACACGCTGTCCTTCCAGGAGGGCGCGAAGCCGGTTATCTGGGAGAGCGAGGACGGCATGGCCTTCACCATGCGCGACGGCGGCCGGACGGCCCGGGGCACCACCATCACCCTGCATATTATGGAAGGGGAAGATGAATTCCTCGAGGGAACGCGGGTGCGCGAGGTGCTGACGCGGTACTGCGGCTACATGGCGATCCCGATTTACCTGGAGGACCTGGAAGCCATCCGCGCGGCGGAAGCCCGCAGGGCCGAGGAAGCCAGGAAGAAGGCGGAGAAAGCCGCGGAAAAGCCGGAGGGCGAAGCGAAGGACGAAACGGCGGACGAGCCGGATGCCGAACCGGATGATTTCGATACCGAAACGCCGGAGGACAAGCCGATCAACGATACCCAGCCGCTGTGGCTGAAGGCCCCGAAGGACTGCACGGACGAGGAGTACAAGGCCACCTACCGCAAGCTGTTCAACACCTGGGAGGATCCGCTGTTCTGGGTGCACCTGAACGTGGACTATCCCTTCAACCTGAAGGGCATCCTCTACTTCCCGCGCATCCGCAAGGACTTCGGCGTCAATGACGGTGAGATCAAGCTGTTCAACCGCCAGGTGTTCGTGGCGGACAACATCAAGGAAGTCATTCCGGAATTCCTGATGCTCCTGAAGGGCGTGATCGACTGCCCCGACCTGCCGCTGAACGTGTCCAGGTCCTTCCTGCAGAACGACGGCTACGTGCGCCGGCTGTCCCAGCACATCACCAAGAAGGTCGCTGACAAGCTCAACGCCCTGTTCAACACCGAGCGCAAGACCTACGAGGGCTACTGGAACGACATCGCCCCGTTTGTCAAGTACGGCTGCACGAAGGAAGAAAAGTTCTTCGAGCAGGTCAAGAACGTCCTGCTGTTCCGGACGGTGAAGGACGAGTACCTGACCCTGAAGGAGTACCAGGACCGCAACAGTGAGAAGACGGAGAAGAAGGTCTTCTACACGACCGAGCCGCAGCGCCAGGCCGCCGCCGTGCAGCTGTACACGGAGCGCGGCATCGACGTGATCGTCATGGATACCCTGATCGATCTCAACTTCATGTCCTTCCTGGAGTATTCCGGCGGCGTCGAGGGCCTGGCCTTCGTACGCGTCGACGCGGACATCGCGGGCCTCAAGCAGGAAGGCGAAGAAGGCGAGCAGCTGGACGACGAGGCGATGCAGGCGTATTTCCGCCAGGCCCTGGACATGAAGGACCTGACCGTCAAGTCCGAATCCCTGGCCGACCCGGCGCTGCCGGTGGTCCTCACCGAGGAGGAGCAGGTGCGCCGCTATAAGGAGATGAGCTCCTACTACGGCCAGGACTTCCCGTTCCCGTCCCGGTATACGCTGGTGCTCAACCGGCGCTCGCCGGCGGTGCAGAAGCTCAGCAGAATGCCCGAAGGCGAGACCAGGGACCTGCTGGCGCGCCAGTTGTACGACATCGCCCGCCTGTCCTCCCGTCCCCTCGAGGCGGAGGACCTGAAGGCCTTCATCGCGCGCAGCAACCAGCTGGTCGAGCTGCTGGCGGACCAGCAGGCGTAATCTGCATTGAAAACAACAGGTGACCCTTCTTATGAAAGGTCACCTTTCCATTTTAACTGACTGCATAGGGAGGGCTGCATATGGGATACCGCATCGAGCATGACGCCATGGGCGAGGTCCGGGTGCCGGAGGACCGGTACTGGGGCGCGCAGACGCAGCGGAGCGTTGAAAATTTCCCCATCGGGGTGGGCCGGGAGACGATGCCGGCGGAGATCATCCACGCCTTCGGCATCCTCAAGAAGGCGGCCGCGCTGGCCAACCGCGCGCTGCTGCCCGACCGGATGACCGAAGAAAAATGCGCGGCTGTCTGCCGCGCGGCGGATGAGGTGGCGTCGGGCGCGCTGGCGGACCATTTCCCGCTGGTGGTCTGGCAGACGGGCAGCGGTACGCAGAGCAACATGAACGTGAACGAGGTGATCGCCCACCGCGCCAACGCCCTGGCGGGGAAAGCGCTCTGCCATCCCAACGACGATGTTAATATGAGCCAGTCGAGCAACGACACCTTCCCGACGGCCCTGCATATCGCGGCGGCGCTCGGATTGGAGGAGCGCCTGCTGCCCGCGGTGGAGCGGCTGATCGGGGTGCTCTGCGGGCTGGAAGCGGCCCACGAAGGGGTCGTCAAGAGCGGGCGGACCCATCTGCAGGACGCGGTGCCCATCACCTTTTCGCAGGAGATCAGCGGCTGGCGGGCTTCCCTGGAGCGCGATGCGGCCCTGCTGAAGACGGCGGTGGGACCGCTGTACGAACTGGCGCTCGGCGGCACGGCGGTCGGCACGGGCCTTAACGCGCCGCGGGGCTTCGCGGAGCGGGCCGCCGCGGAGGTCGCCGCCCTGACCGGCCGGCCCTTCGTCACGGCGGAAAACAAGTTCCACGCCCTGACTTCGCTGGACGAGCTGGTCTTCGCCCACGGCGCGGTCAAGGCGCTCGCGGCGGACATGATGAAGATCGCCAATGACGTGCGCTGGTTGGCCTCCGGTCCGCGCTGCGGGCTGGGGGAGATCCGTATCCCGGAAAACGAGCCGGGCAGCTCCATCATGCCGGGAAAGGTCAATCCCACCCAGTGCGAGCAGGTGACCATGGTGGCGGTCCAGGTGATGGGCAACGACGCCGCGGTCGGCATCGCCGCGTCCCAGGGCAACTTTGAGCTGAACGTCTTCCTGCCGGTGACGGCGTACAATTTTCTCCAGTCGGTACGGCTGATGGCGGAATCGGTGACGGCCTTTACGGACCGGTGCGCCGCGGGCATCCGGGCGGACCGGGAGAAAATGGCGGATAACCTGCACCGCAGCCTGATGCTGGTGACGGCGCTGAATCCCGT
>CACXEB010000181.1 GCA_902766515.1 uncultured Eubacteriales bacterium | reverse complement strand
GCGGACAATCCCGTTTCCCGGTTCGTGAACGGCCATACCGCCGCCTTTGTCCTTTACGGTGCCGCCATGGCGGGCATTTTTGAGGAGTGCGGCCGGTACATTGTCCTGAAATACGTGATGAAAAAGGACCGCACGCCGGAAAACGCCGTCCTGTACGGGATCGGCCATGGAGGGATCGAGATCCTGACGGTCATCCTGCCGTCAATGATCCTCTGCCTGGCTGTGGCAGTGCTGTTCTCTTCGGGGGACAGGGAGGACGCGTTCCGCGCGCTGAGTATCACGGAGGAAACCGCTGCGGCCGCGCTGCCGACCATCCGGATGGCTGCCGCGTTTGATTACGGGATGATGGCGCTGAACGTCATTGAGCGCCTGATCGCGATGCTCTTGCATATCAGCCTGACGGTGATCGTGTATGACGGCGTCTGCGGCGAAAGGAAGGGCCGCCTGCCGCTGGCGATCCTCCTGCATATGCTGGGCGACACCTTCGCTGCGCTGTACCAGCGGGGTGCGGTGCCGCTGTGGACGGTCGAAATCTGGGGAGCGGCGTGGACAGCCGTCAGCGTTTTCATCGCGGTGAAACTGTACAGGAACATGAAAGCGTCTTCCGCCGGGCGCTGACAGCATCGCACGAAGCAGAAAACAGACAGACGGGCAGCAAGCCGATTTCGGTACCTGCTGCCCGCTGTGTTTCAGGCGGGGCGCTTGCTCCGCGATGGTCACCTCGGAATGTCATAGACGTTGAGCCATACCAGCCACCATGAGATGATTTTCCTCGCCATACCGGCTCCTCCGTTCCGGGATTACTGCAGCGCCTCGGGCGCCATGATCTTGACCACGTAGCCCTTCGCGTTCTTGTCGTTCTTGTACTCGCAGCTGCCGCACAGCACGATGCCGCCGTCCGCTGGATCGACGCAGGCGGAGTTGAAGTAATCGTCCCCGTTCAGGCCGCTCGTGAACTGCCAGAGCAGCCGCCCCTGCCGGTCGATGCAGGTGACCCAGGCGTCCTTGCCGCGGCCGGTGCCGCCCTGGACGACGCCGTTCGTGGACGTGGTGTAGCCGACCAGCAGGAAGCTGCCGTTGGGCAGCGCGGTCGTGCCGCAGACCTCTTCCCGCCCGGTGCCGCCGTAGGTTTTGTACCAGATCATGCGGCCCATCGCGTCGATCTGCATCGCCCAGTAGTCCACGGAGGAGGAGTAGCTGCCCGTGAAGCCGGTGACCAGGTAGGTGCCGTCGCCCATGTCCCGGATGTTGTCAAAGATGTCGCTCTGGCTGCCGCCGTACGTCACGCGGTTGACCTGCCGCAGGTCTGCGTCCAGCACATAGATGAGGCCCGTGCCGCGGCTGTCGCCGCCGACGTTGCCGACCATGATCAGGCCGCCGTCCTCTGTCGCGACCGCGGAGTCCGGCACGTCCTCGCCGGAGCCGCCGTAATTGTTATAGCTGATGACGTTCCCGTTCCGGTCCAGCTTCATGGCCAGGAAATCCTGCCTTCCGTTGCCGCGGAGGGAGAAGCTGCTGTTGGCGGTCATCCAGCCGCTGCCGGCGATCATCCCGTCCGAGGTCTCCAGCACCATGTCGAAACCGAAGGAATCCTTGCCGGTGCCGAAGCTCTTCATCCAGTCGATGCTCAGGTCCGGCCTCAGCTTGCCGATCAGCGCGTTCGCCCGGTCGGAGGTGGACTTCGTTTTGCCCGAGAAGGTGGACCGGTCCCAGATGCCCTCGAAGTCCTTGTTGTTGGAGCGGGTGACGCCGGATACATAGTAGCCGTCAGCGACCGGCAGGATGCAGTGGAAGGAGTCCAGGGACCCCGTCCCGCCCACGACCGTGGAGCGCTCGATCTCCCCGGCAGGCGTCAGCAGCAGGGCCACGGCGTCCTTGTTCTTGTATTTGGCCCGGATCGCGCCGCCGCTGGAGCTGGACCGGCCCGAGACGGCGACGCCGCCGCCGTCCGTCCGGGACGCCGCCCACATGAATTCCGTAAACCCGTTCCCGCCGATGCTCTTCTGCCAGACGAGGGTAGGCAGCGCGTAGCCGATATGGAACCCGGCGGGGGAGACCGTCTGCCAGTCCTGCAGGCATGCGGCATCGACCCAGGCTGCCTGGTCCTTTTTACCGGGCAGGCGGACATAGACCCATTCCCTGCCCTGGTGGTCGCGCTCCGCGTGCACGGCGGTCACGGTTTCGCCCGCTTTGACCGCCCGGCCGACGGATGCGCCGGCCGCGGGCGCGTTCAGGCCTTCCGTCGCGCGGAGGACCGTATAGGTTCGCGCCGGCTCGTCCTCGATCAGGACGGGCACGTAGCCGTCGACACTGACGGCGCCGGCCGGCAGCCAGCCCCGGCAGAGCCTGCCGTCCTGGTCCGTGGTCGCGATCAGGTACCAGGACGCCTGCCGGTCGCTGGCCAGCACCTGCACGAAACCTCCCTTTTTCAGGGACAGGAGCTGCACGGCTTTTTTGTTCGTCCACGCGTACAGCTTTTCCGCGCCCGTCAGCCGTCCGGAGGCGGCGGTTTCAGAGCCGCGGGTCGGCGCGCCGGTAAACAGGTCGGTGGCCTCATGATCCAGCGGATCCCAGCTCAGGTCCGTCATCCCGCATTCCAGCCCGTGGATGTCAAAGCGCAGCACCTGGGCCGGGTGCGTGTCGATGCCTTGGGCGGAGGCCAGCGTCACCGGGCGCATGCTGTAGCCCTGGTGCCGGGTGATGCTGTAGCCCCCCTTGCGGGTCGTGGTACCGCGCAGCGTGACGGTGTAGTCGCCGTCGGTCAGGATGACGGATTTCTGGTCCTTCCCTTCACCTACGATCGACAGGTGGCCGAATCCCGTTTCGTCACGGAAGTCCATCGGATCGCTGGAAAGGTAGCCGCCCCTGCCGTCCGTCACCCGGATGTCCAGGCTGCTGTCCGCCGAGATGATATAGGACCCGCTCTGGTCATCCTCCGCCATGGCGGCCATGCAGATGCCCGTGAAAATGTCCGACAGGCTCTTGGCGATGTCGACTGCCTGCACGTAGGTATAGCCGTTCATGTCCTGCAGGGTACCGGAGCCGCTCCTTTTGTTGTCCACCTCGAAATAGCGGGTCTCGTACCCGTCGTGCAGCACCTGGCGGGTCGTCTTTTTATCGTTTTCCGGGAGCGCGCCGACCAGGCCGATGGTGTAGACCAGCGCGTCCGTGCCGCCCAAGGCCCGGCCGGCGCGGATGGCGTTGCTGATGGGGTCCCCGCCGCCGACCGGAATGCCGTCCGTCAGCATCACCACCACCTGCCGGGCGTCCCCGCGCCTGCCGGCGTCCAGCATCCGGCCGGCCATATTGAAGGCGGCGCCTGTGTTTGTCTGCCCGTCCGCCAGCGTGCCGCGGATGGTCTGCTTCAGTCTGATTTCATCGGTCAGCCCCAGGAAGCCCGCGGTCAGCTGGTGCGCCTGTGATTCGAAGGACACCAGCCCGACGCGGCTGGGCGCGCTCAGGCTGAACAGCGTTTCCACGAACACCACCGCCGCTTCCTGCGCCAGCGACAGCACCTGCTGGCCCCCGGCAGCGATCGACGCCATCGAGCCGGAGGTGTCCAGGACGAGCACCACGTCCAGCGGTGTATAGCTGTACTCGGTCGCCTGCGCGTCGGTGAAATCGTGGTCCGGGTCCGGATTGACCAGCGTACCGCCCGATCCGTCGATGCCCTGTTCGATCGCTTCCTCCGTGCCCGACTGGACCGTTTCGTCCGATGCGGGCAGGTCGTCCCACAGGTTTTCAGCGCCGGCTGACGCCCACAGGAGCATCAGGCACATGAGCAGGGAGAGTACTTTGCAGATACGCCGTTCACACATGATCGGGGGCCTTCCTTTCTGTTTTTCGGGGGATGATGACAGGCTATTCAGCGGTGCGTTCACGTCATGCCCGTCCGCTTTCTCCAGCCCGAGATTGCGGGGCATGAACTGCGGAAAGTATACCGTACAGGATCCGTCATCGCGGATCGTGGCCGCGTGGCGTTCCAGATGCATGATGGCGTAGCTT
>CACXEB010000180.1 GCA_902766515.1 uncultured Eubacteriales bacterium | reverse complement strand
GAGATGCGTCCCGCCCAGGCGCTGCGGGCATAGTATTTTTCGCCGCGGCGCATGGCGTGTACGCAGCCCGCCTCCTTCGGCGCGCCGAAGCGGCCGGCCAGGATATCCTTCTTGAGCGCCAACACGGCGCGGTCATAGTTGAGCTGCCAGCCCACGGCCAGGAATCGTCCCGAAGTCCGCGCAGCCCGGTCCAGGGAGAGCGTTTCCTCCTCCGTCAGGCAGAGCGGCTTTTCGCACAGCACATGCATGCCGTGACGGAAGCACTCAAGGATCATCTCCGCGTGCAGGTGGATGGGGGATACGATGATGGCCAGGTCCGCTTTGCCGCATTTGACGAACGCCGCGATGTCGGGATAGGTGGGAATATGCTTTTCCCGGAGCACCGGATAGCGCTCCTCCAGGTCCGGAGCGACGTCCACGACACCTGCCAGGTCGCCGCCTGTGTCATGTGCGGTCATCTCCTCCAGGTACTTCTGGCCGTACCAGCCGGCGCCGATCAGCAGGACGCGCGGACGGGTTTGATCAGAACAGTTCATCGGTCATCACCTCCCGGTAGTCCGTGAAAAGGGCTTCGCCCTGTCCGACCGCCGCTGCACCGAGCGTCGCGCCGGTAAAGCGCTTGCCGGTCAGGGATCCGCCATCCATCAGGTAGTCGATGCGGATATCAAGCCGGACATCCGCCTCGGGGCAGCGGAGCGTCCGGGTGAAGCCGGTTCCCTCCGCGGCCAGATGCGCGGCCGTGCCGGGCAGCGAAGCCAGCACGCGCTCGCTGCTTTCCGGGCCGGCCTGTTCGATGAGCACCAGCGCTGCGCCATGGTCCTTCCGGCGCAGGCCGAACAGGTAATGGCTGCCCTCGTCGTAATAACCGGCCAGGCCCGCGGTGCCGCCGGGGGACAGGCCGCTCACGTCCGCAATGGCAGACTGGGTGACGCGCGCTTCGGCCTGCCGGTGCAGCCAGAGGTGCGCGTCCTGCAGGCTGCTGAGCGGTGCGCCGGCCGTAAGCCGGAGAACGCCGTCCCGCTCCTCCCCGAAGGTCCCGGGATCGAGCCGCGGACAGATCCAAACCGCCCGGTCGGCGGCCGGTATGTCCGGCATCAGCTTCTCCTGCAGGCAGGAAGGCCCGCGGAGGCGGTTGACCATGGGCCATCCGTCCGGCGTCCATTCCAGGGGATCCACCGCCGTTTCCCGGCCCATGAGGGTCCTGCCCTCCACTTCCCGGGTGCAGAGATACGGGATGGCCCAGCGGCCGTCCGGCAGGGTCACGGGCTTTCCGTGGCCGCTGTGGCCGATGTACGCGCCGGGCTGTACCGGCCCCAGGATGGGATTGAAGGGACAGGGATCAAACGGTCCGTCCAGCGTCCGGGCGCGCGCGCAGGTGATCATGTGTCCCGCGCCGGTGCCGCCTTCGGCCTGGAAAATGTAGTACCAGCCGTCCTTTTTGAGCAGGTGCGGCCCTTCGCTGGTGCGGCGCGCGCTGCCATAGTAGATCATATGCGGGGCGGCGGCGAGGGTGCCGTCGTCGTTGAGCGGGGCGATCTGTACGCCCGGATTCAATACCAGGTACCGCTGTCCGTCGTCATCCGTAAAGATGGAGGGATCGATGCCGTCTGCGCGGACGAATACCGGCGGGCGCCAGGGGCCTTCCGGGGACGGGGCGGAGGTGATCATCTGCAGCCGGAGCGGAGGCGTGGGCCTGCGCAGGGTGGCTGCGACCCAGAAGCGCTGTCCGTCATAGGACAGGTCCGGCGCCCAGTAGCCGAAGCCGCCGGGCAGGCCGGCCAGGCCGGCGGTCCCCGGGTCCGTGAAGACGTGACCGACCGGCTCCCAGTGGACCAGGTCGAAGGAGCGGTGGACCGGCAGCGCGGGCAGGAAGGCGAAGGTCGAATTGATCAGGTAAAACGCGTTCCCGACGCGGACGATGGAAGGATCCGGATGAAATCCGCGCAGGACGGGATTCCGGTAGCAATCCTTCAGCCGGACGCCGGACAGGCTCTCCAGGGTGTGAAGGGCTTCCGGGCTGTGTGCCCGGGCCAGGTCGAGGGGGGTGACGCCGCGGCGGTCGCCGGTCCGGGCGGAAAAGCCCAGGACCCGGCAGGCGAAGCGCATCGTCTCCGGATCCCCGGACGCGGCGGCGTGGTGCAGCAGGGTACGGCCGTCGCTGTCCGGCTCCAGGCTCAGCCCATGGCAGGCCTCCGCCAGGGTGCGCAGCACGTCCGCGCGGCCCCGGAGCGCTGCCGCCCGTGCCCAATCGCCCTTCTCCGGCTTGGAAAGGGCCATGGCGTGCCCTTCTTCCAGCCAGCTGCGCAGCGCTTCCGGCCGGTCATCGTCGATCCAGCTCTGTACGGTGGGGTTCATGACAGGTGACGCTCCTCTCGGTAGGCCTTCCACACGCGTTCGAACCACAGCTCCCGATCCGGCACCGGGCGGGCAGGCACCCGTCGGGCAACGCCGTTCCGGGTGATCAGCACGCCCTCCGGAGGTGGTGTTTCCGTTTCCAGAGCGTACAGCATCGCTGACAGCACCTCGCGCTGGGTGACCAGGATGTCCTTCAGCAGCAGCCGCGCTGTAAAATCGGCGTCCTCCGGGCAGGCGGGGGACTGCGCGTCCAGCAGGCGCCTGCCCCGGCCGAGCAGGTCCCGCATGGCCTGGGGATCGGGCTGGATGCCGGCGCAGGCGGTCATCAGGCGCTGGACTTCACCGGCGTCCCCGCGGGGCAGGGAGAGCGGCGCGGCAGCCGGGGAAACAGCGGCGGATGCGCGGGGATGGAGCGCGATGTGCTCCGCCGCGCGGACCGCGCCGGTCTGGGTGGCGTTCAGCGCGGAGCCCCCGGGCCGCTTGCGCCCGAAGGTGCCTGCGGCTTCGCCGGCAGCGTACAGCCCGGGCACGCAGGTCTGCGCGTGGCTGTCCACGGCGATGCCGCCGTTGTGGTGCTGCGCGCAGACGCGGATCTCCAGCATCTCCCGGTCCAGGTCAATGCCGTGCGAACGGTACAGCAGGATAGCCGGCTCATTCATCTGCCGCAGCCGCCCGATGGGCAGGTCGGCGAGGGCATCGCAGCGCTGCAGGTAGGTCCGCGCTTCCGGATCCAGCAGGTCCGGGTCATATCCCCTCGGATTGCGCAGGTAGTCCAGGTATACCCGGCGGCCCAGCCGGGTTTCCCGCTGGGTCAGCAGGTCGACCCGGGACGAGCCTTGGACGCGGTCTGGATCGAAGGGCCATTGGTAGCCTTTGAGGAAGGTCATCCGGATGGCTTCCTGTTCGCCGAGGGCATCGGCCAGGAACTCCCGCTCCGTGCCGTCCGCATCGACGGACACGTACCGCGGCAGGGCCTGCTGGTAGCTGCCGGACACGTTCCACCGGAAGCCGGTGGAGGCGAGCCCGTACTGCCAGCAGTGCAGGTTGGCGCCTTCCGCGCCGGCCTCAAAGGCCAGGCTGCTCATGCCATGCTGGCTTTCGGGATACACGCGGTCGGCGTAGACGTGGGCCGGTCCGCCGGTGCAGAGGATGATGTGGGCGCAGGGGATCCGCAGCAGGCGCCGCTCCTCCCGCAGCCAGACGTCGAGCGCGGCGACACCGTCTTTATCTGTTACGATCCGTACGGCGATCGCCCGGTCCAGGATGCGCGCGCCCCGCGCCCGGACGGAGCGTTCGAGCGCTTCGGTCATCATCCGGCTGGTCAATGGGCCCGCGGAGGTGGCGCGGCGGCGCGTGTCATGGTCGGTCTGGTAGCCCGCGTATTCCCCGTAGGCGTTCGTCGGGAAGGGGACACCGAGGGCGCATAGCTTCAGGAAGCAGCGGGCGCTCAGCGCGGCCTGGGCGAGCGCGATATCGCCGTGCATGTCGCCGCCCGCCAGCGAACGGGCCAGCTCGCCCACGCTGTCCGGTTCGTCCCCGGCCAGGGACAGCTTGTAGTAGGTCTGCTTGTCGCTGCCGGTGTTGCGGGAGGTGCCCGCGTCCATGTCCTCGGTGACCAGCAGGCAGTCCATACCCAGCTGCATCAGCGTATCCACGGCATTCAGCCCGGCGCAGCCGGAGCCGATGACGACGGTGCCGGCTTTGATCTCCTGCGTCACGCCTACAGCCTCCTCAGTGAGAACCCGCCGTCTGCGTTCAGCACCTGGCCCGCCGAATAGTCGAGGTATCCCTCGGCGCAGGCCAACACCATCTTCGCGACGTCGTCCGGCTGCCCGAAGCGGGGGATGGGCAGCAGCCCGTCCCTGATCAGCCGCTCGTACTTCTCGTGGACGACGCGCGTCATATCCGTGTCGATGATGCCCGGGCGGACCTCGAACACCGGGATGCCTTCCGCCGCCAGCCGGTCAGCGAACAGCCGGGTCACCATGGCGACGCCCGCCTTGCTGATGCAGTACTCGCCGCGGGAAACGCTGGCGGTATCCGCGCTGATGCTGCCGATGATCACGATGCGCGGACGGTAATCCCTGAGGCCGAGGGTCTGCTCCCGGAGCATCTCGCGGGCGAACAGCTGGGTCATGAACAGGGTGCCCTTCAGGTTGATCCCGATCACCCGGTCAAAGCTCTCCTCCGTCATCTCCAGCAGGTC